>CAMBUC010000169.1 GCA_945871045.1 uncultured bacterium | reverse complement strand
ATTGTAGGTTACAGATGCAAGGATCACATGGCTGCACCGGAAGGTCTCTGAGATCAGGTAGGATACATGGGTGTTGGATACATCATATACTTTGATATTCTTCACGCCCTTTTCTACCAGTTTTGCAGCCAGTGCCTGTGCAGCGGCCTCTGTGTTGCCGTACATGGATGCATAAACGATCATCACTCCGTCTTCATCCTCAGGTGTATAGGTACTCCACTTCTGATATTTGTCGATGATATAGCCCAGATCACTGCGCCATACCGGTCCATGCAGCGGGCAGATGATCTTGATCTTATCCAGAACAGCCGCAGCCTTACCCAATAAATGCTGTACCTGAGGACCATATTTTCCAACAATGTTCGTATAGTATCTGCGAGCCTCATCAATCCAGTCACGGTCAAAATCCACTTCATCATTGAACAGTTTTCCATCCAAGGCAATGAATGATCCAAAAGCATCTGCCGCAAATAATACGCCGTTTGTCAGATCCAATGTAACCATAGCCTCCGGCCAATGTACCATAGGCGCTGATACAAAGGTAACGGTATGGGTACCAAAGCAGTATGTATCGCCTTCTTTTACTTCGATCAGTTCATGTCCATCGATATCAAAACCAAACTGACGCATGAGCATAAATGCTTTTGCGGAGCTGATCACTTTACACTTGGGATAACGCAATAAAATCTCCTCGATGGATGCTCCATGATCCGGCTCCATATGATTGATCAGTAAAACATCCAGATCTTTGCCATCCAGCAGATAGTTTACATTTTCCAACAACTGACGGCATGCTGACCAGTCTATCGTGTCAAATAATACGGTCTGCTCATCCTTTAACAAATAAGCATTGTAGGATACTCCTTGCGGAATCGGATGAATATTTTCAAACAAAGCAAGACGATGATCATTGGCACCGACCCAGTATAAATCGTCTGTTACTTTTCTTACACTATGCATAATTTTTCCTCCTTTTCTCTACGTTTCATTTTTATCTTCAGGGTTTTACTTCAATAAAACTTGACTTTGCTTCTGCACATTCCGGACATACCCAGTCTTCCGGCAGTTTATCGAAAAGTGTTCCGGGGGCGATTTCTCCGTTCTCATCGCCAACGGCAGGATCGTATTCGTAACCGCAGCCCAGACATACATAGGTGCTGTAAGCAGGCTTTTCTTTCTTCGGAGTCGGACGTTTCATCTTGACCATCGGAGGCGCCGGCTGCTTCTCTTCCAGTCCCAGTGCTTCAGCCAGAAGCGGCATGATCTCATTTAAGTCACCTACAATACCATAATCACAGTTCTTAAAGATCGGGGCATTGGCATTTTTATTGATCGCTACGATGGTAGAAGCATCTTTGATACCCTTTAAATGCTGTACGGCACCGGAAATTCCACAGGCAATATAGAGATTGCCTACAAACTTCTGTCCGGACATACCAACATAACGGTTCAGCGGAACGTAGCGTAAAGTCTCTGCCACCGGACGAGAAGAGCCAAGGGCTGCACCGGCTGCTTTCGCCAACTGCTCGGCCAGTTTCATATTCTTCTTCTCACCAATACCCTTACCTACGCTGACTACTCTTTCTGCCTTTGTGATCGGTGTGTCGATCGCGATTCCTACACTAAAATCGTGTCCGTCATTCTTCAGATTCTCTACCAGCTGCGCTACCTTTTCTGCCGCAGAGCCGTCTTTTAAGATCATCCGCTTTCTTTCACCGGTGATGGGCTGTTTCTTCTTCGGTACTCCTGCTGCAGGCGCTGCTGACTTCGGCTCCTTGCCAAGGATATTGGCAGCGATAACTACTCTTTGAATTTCATTTGTTCCTTCATAGATCGTGGTGATCTTAGCATCACGATACATACGCTCTACATCTGCACCCTTCAGATAGCCTGCACCGCCATAAATCTGGAGCGCATCATTACAAACCTCCACTGCGATATCGGAAGCATACATTTTTGCCATGGCAGCTTCCTTGCCGTAAGGCTCGTGGGCTTCCTTCAGTTCTGCCGCTGAATAAACCAAAAATCTTGCGCAGCGGATCTTTGTAGCCATATCAGCGATCTTAAAGGAGATCGCCTGCTGGAATGCAACCGGTTTGTCAAACTGCACACGTTCCTTGGAATATCCAACCGCACTCTCAAAAGCCCCCTGAGCAATACCCAGCGCCTGTGAGGCGATACCGATACGTCCACCATCCAACGTCGCCATAGCGATCTTAAATCCTTGTCCTTCTTTGCCAAGCAAGTTCTCCTTGGGCACCTTCACATCGTTGAACAGCAACTGACGGGTTGCAGAAGAACGAATTCCCAATTTGTCATAATGGTCACCAAAGGTAAATCCTTCCCAGCCTTTTTCTACGATGAACGCACTGATGCCTCTGGTGCCGATATCCGGTGTTGTCACCGCGAAGATCACATAGGTGTCTGCCTCTCCACCATTTGTAATGAATATCTTCTCGCCGTTTAAGATATAGTGATCTCCCTCTAATACCGCAGTCGTCTCCGTTCCTCCTGCGTCTGAACCAGCGTTGGGCTCAGTCAGTCCAAATGCGGCAATCTTCTCACCCTTTGCACAGGGAACCAGATATTTCTGTTTCTGCTCTTCAGTTCCGAATGCAAAAATAGGCCAGGAACCGAGGGAAACATGTGCGGAGAGGATTACGCCGAAGCC
Organism: uncultured bacterium; assembly: GCA_945871045.1. Lineage (GTDB taxonomy): Bacteria > Bacillota > Clostridia > Lachnospirales > Lachnospiraceae > W0P33-017. The sequence continues at coordinate 2,425 of CAMBUC010000169.1, read as the reverse complement.
TCCGTCTACTCTAGACAATTCCTCTACTGCAATTGCATAACTTAAGGCATCCAGACCCATTCCGCCGTATTCCTTAGGGAATGGGATTCCCAACCAGCCCTTCTGCGCCATCATCTTTACCTGTTCCGTCGGGAAATGGTTTTCCTGATCCCACTGGAAAGCGTAGGGTTTTACTTCTGCCTCAGCAAATTCGCGAACCTGCTGGCGAAGCATTTCGTGTTCCTGTGTTGTTTTGAAGCTCATAGTTTTCCTCCTTTTTTGATCTTAACAGTTGCTGTGTCGACTGTTGCTCGTGAATTACTCACCATTTATTAAAAAAAATATGCTGTAATCATCCAATTCATCCACCAGTCGTCTTTGAATACTCCTCAATTTTTTTCGGATCTCGCAAGAGCCTTTGCATGTTTTCTCCCAAGTACATTCATAACCAGACTGCATACAGGCATTGATATGATAGTCCTCTCCCATAATTTCCAACAATTGATATAAGTTGAGTTCCCTAAGATCACAACTCAAAAGACAGCCCCCACGGTTTCCCCTAATATTTTGAACGATCCCTTCTTTCGCCAGTTTTGCAATGATCTTGTACGCAAACTGTTTGGGGATCGCTTCCTGCTCGCAAAGCACCTTCATCGTGTGCCGCTTTCCATCTTGCAATGCTCGCAGTATCCGAAGTGCGTAGTCGGTCTCTCGAGTAATAAGCATTTCAAGCGTCTCCTTTGTATATTTTTCTATAATTTTACCATTCTTTACTAATTTTGTAAAGTTACTTTGCACAAATAATGCAAAGAATTAACTGTTTTATTGTTAAATATATACGATAATTTTCATGCGTAGTCTCTCATTTTTCTACAAATCATGTAAATAACATTGCCCGGCACATACTCGTACCGGGCGTGGTCTTCTTCGATATCAGTTTTATAAGATTACCTAGATCATTTATATTTACAGTAGCACTAAAGAAAAGAGTTGCATTACGCAACTCTCAACTCCTATCAGCCATTTCTTCTTTAATCTGTTCATACAACGGACGAATTACATCCGGTGTTTCCTCTAAATCATCTGCGATCTGCTCCAGTGATTTACCCTTATAAATCTTTTTTCGAATCTGTTCTTTCAGTTTTTGCTGCATTCCTTCTTCTTCTGCCTCCACTCGCTGAAGTTCAAGTCGGCGCTCAAATGTATAATCCAATGTCATCACATGCGTCACCTCCGTTCGATGCTCTATCAAAAAATCTTTCAACACATTTTGGCTAATACATTGGTCAATTGCCTGGCCGATTGCATTCTCCAAATCGATAAGCCCATTATCAAAATGATAGTTACGAACTAAATCTACAAAATACATGTAATCCCGTAGCGTAGGGCATTTTGCAAGCAACTCCGTATTGTTACCTTTGTTAATATTGTAAACCTGACAAACCAACTCCAGTTCCGGTTTATCAGTCTTCTTCTCAAATGCATCCGACAAATGCAATTCATACCGCTCCGGTGCGTTTTCTTTTCCATTATAAAACACAACGAAATGTGGCATAGGAATCTTTAAAAGTGATTTCCCGTATAAATCCCTTTTCTGCGCATGCACTCGCTTTTGAATCATGTTTGCAAAATAGATCAGATCCCTCAAAGGCATATTGGGACAGTACGTTGACTGATGCTCATATAAACTAAGATCCGTATCTAGAATAAAGGACGCATCATTTCGCACGGTAAGTGAAAAACTTCGGTCTTCCAATGTAGTTATCTCCACTTGTTCCGGATCATCATAAGTTGTTCCGTTTATAGCATTATAAACTTCCAGTGCGCGCCTCTTATCTTGCAACAGCATACTGAACACATCACTTTTATACTCTTTGTTTCCATTTACATTTGCCATACCTTGTCCTCCTTTTGTAATATCAGCAGGATCTGTATGTCAAAACGCTTCCGATATCTATTATGATATCATTCCAAAATCCTGCTTTAGTTAAAATGTTTTGAAAGTAAAAGCAAGATTTTCCGAGATATAAGATAATAAACGATAGATTTACGATTCAGACGGCCCACCAAGTCCTGTCCGCCCTAACTATGGAAAAGTGATTTTTTGCAAATAGCAAATAATCAATTGCTTTGTTTTGAGTATAGCACCGCGCAATCTAGGATGCAAGGCATTTTTCCTACTGCGACAACGTAACTCTACCGCCAGTCGATTGCCAAAAATCCGGTTATTCTTTATACTGTAAACAGGAAATGAATTGGAGGATATACGAATGAATGAGATTAATATTGAAAAATTCGGAGTCTTTATCAGCAATAAACGAAAAGAACTTGGCATGACCCAGAAAGAACTTGCAGAGAAATTGTTTTTATCAGACAAGGCAGTCAGTAAATGGGAGCGTGGAGTTTCCCAAAGTTAAAGATACCACATCAATCCCACGCGGACTTT
>CAMBUC010000168.1 GCA_945871045.1 uncultured bacterium | reverse complement strand
CCGGAACGGAGTGCAGACCTACGCGGTTCCGCTCCGACCTGTTCTGAATAGTTACCTTTTTTCTTAATTCACACTTACCCCATAATACACAGATTTCTATCTACCTACAAGAAGTACTGATGGATTCGATCGCCACGGCACCGCCACGGACGATCTCGATATTGCGGAATTTGGAACGAAGGAGCGCGATCAGTTCGTTGTTGCGGCGCTCGGTGAGCATGCACTCCAACAGCACGCTATCGGTTCCGATATCCTTTACTTTTACCTCAAATACCTGAGCGATCTGGAATACTTCCAGTTTTTCCTCCGCTGAAATGTCCTTTACCTTTGCAAACAGGATCTCTTTCATATGGATGGGCACATGGGTCAGATCAATGACTTTGATCACTTCGACCATGCAGTTCAACTGCTTTTTGATCTGTTCAAATGTCACATCATCACTGGTCACGCAGATCGTCATTCGTGACACCGTTTCATCCTCTGTCGTACCTACCGTCAATGACTGCAGGTTATAAGATTTTCCGGAAAATAAGCCGGAAACCTTCGCTAATACACCGACGGTATTTTCCACATACAGTGCAATCCATCTATTTTTCATACTTCGATCGATCATCCTACCGTCCTCCTTTATCTCAAGATCATTTCACTCATCGGATTTCCGCTCTTTACCATAGGAAGAACGAGTTCATCTGTGGCGATCAAAAATTCGATGATCGTAGGTGCATCCGTATTCGCCTTTGCCTGAGCAAGCGCAGGTGCGATCTCGGAAACTTCCGTCACGCGGATACCATGTGCTCCGTAACTTTCTGCAAGTTTTACAAAGTCAGGCTCATAAGGCGGACAGTTCTTGTTAGGTCCCTTGCATTCTGCCGGACAACTCTTTCTCCTGCGAAGACAGGTAGCGCTGTATCGCTTTCCGTAGAACAACTGCTGCATCTGGCGCACCATGCCAAGATAGTAGTTATTTAAGATACATACCGTGATCGGAACTTCCTCTACTACCGCGGTAGCCAGTTCCTGAATATTCATCTGCATTCCTCCATCGCCGGAAATGCACACCACATCCTGATCCGGTGCTCCGATCTTTGCCCCGATGGCAGCCGGGAAACCAAAGCCCATCGTTCCAAGTCCACCGGAAGTGACAAATTTCTTCTCCGGTCCGAACGTCAAAAACTGTGACGCCCACATCTGATGCTGTCCCACATCCGTAACGACGATACCGGAATCAAATGCCCGATTGATCTCTTCCATGATCATCTGGGGACTCATACCCTTATCTGAGCGCATCGCCAGCGGATTTTCTTCTTCCCAGGATGCGATCGTATCCCGCCAGGCCTTGGTACTGCGGGATTTGGCCCACTCCAACATCGTCTCCAGCGCCAAACGTGCATCGGATACGACAGGTACATCTACCACTACATTTCTGGAAATAGAAGCAGTATCGATATCAATGTGTACGATCTTTGCATTGGGTGCAAACTCTTCCAGATCTCCGGTGATACGGTCGTTAAAGCGTGTTCCGATGGAGAACAATACATCGCACTCACTGACCGCCTTATTCGCTGCGTATCTTCCATGCATGCCGCAATTGCCTACATACAAATGATGTCCCACCGGCATGGAACCTTTACCCATGACAGTCGTCACTACCGGTACATGGGTTTTCTCCGCAAATTCACATAATAAATCCTCTGCTCCGGCAATATGTACGCCACCGCCTGCAAGGATCAGGGGTTTCTTTGCAGAAAACAGCATCTTATATGCTTTTTTCAACTGTCCCACATGGACAGACGTATTTGGCTTGTATCCGCGGATCGCTACCTTTGAGGGATAATCCGCATCGCCTGATTCATTCTGAATATCCTTCGGCAGATCGATCAGCACAGGCCCGGGCTTGCCGGTCTTTGCAATATAAAAAGCCATCTTTAAGATTTTTCCAAGATCCGCACGATTACGTACCGTCACACCATATTTTGTGATACTGCGTGTCATTCCGACAATGTCAACCTCCTGAAACGCATCATTACCGATGAGTTTCAAAGGCACCTGTCCGCTGATCACCACAAGCGGAATGCTGTCATAATGTGCATCTGCAAGTCCTGTTACGATATTTGTGGCACCCGGACCACTTGTTACGATGCAAACACCTACTTTTCCGGTGGCTCGAGCATAGCCTTCTGCCTCATGAATCAGTGCCTGCTCATGTCGCGGCAGCACAAGATGAATATCATCTGCCTTATACAATTCATCAAATAAGTCCGTGACCATTCCTCCGGGATAACCGAAGATCGTGTCCACACCCTCTTCACGCATTGCTTTTACAAACAATTTCTTTCCAGTTATATCCATATCGTTCTCATCTCCTAAATAAGTTGTAAGCATTTTAACACAAAAATCCAACCTGTCAAGGTGAAAGCTGCAAGGAGCGTCGTTGTAACGACAATACTTGCGGTCAAAACGCCGTCATTTTTCATGTTTTTTGCCATGATATAGCAGCTGGGTGTTGCAGGAGCTGCAAGCATCACAAGGATTCCGATCAGTTTTTCACCGGTAAATCCAAGGGCCACTGCAACCGGAACAAACACAAGCGGCTGCGCCACTAATTTGATGAATGATGCCACCATCGTCGGTTTGATCTTTGCGAGGGCTTTTTTTCCTTCAAAACCTGCACCCATACCGATCAAGGCAAGGGGTGTTGCCATTTTCGCTATGTTATTTACAGTATTATCTATGATATTTGGGAAATCGATCTGAAAATATGCAACCAATAATCCCAACGCGATCGCGATAATAATCGGATTTTTAAGTATATTCAAACCGGCTTTTTTCAGCCTTCCCATATCCTTCTTTCCTCCGTCATCCTCTGCCTCAAACGTGAGGACGATCACAGAAAAGATATTATAAAGGGGAACTGCCCCGATAATCATGAGGGGCCCCATGGCTGACGGTCCGTAAATATTTTCGATGAATGCCAGTCCCATAACGGCTGCACTGCTACGAAAGGATGCCTGCACAAATGCACCCGTCATCCTTTGATCTTTTAGGAACAGTTTTGCGCCGCCCCAGATGACAAAAAAGCACACGGTTGTGACCAGTGCGCAATATAACACATACTTCAGATCAAACACAGCCTTGATATCAACGACTGATAAATCTTTAAATACCAAAAATGGCAATGTGACCTGAAAGTTGAATTTGTTCGCCACGGAGACAAAATGCTCATCCAGCATGCCCCGCTGTTTCAAAAACCAACCGATCACCATAACGAGAAAGATCGGCATGGTAACATTGATACTATATACAAAATTTTCCATAATTATATCCAATGATCTCACTCCAAACGCCAGTCGCTTAGAATGAGATCACATGCTATCGTTACTTTCTTTTTTCGTAACTGATCCGTACCTTCACAGTCACACTTTTTCATATTTGTAGAAATAATAGATCAGGTCGAAATAGGTCTGCTCCTCACTATCCTGTGTGATCTGCCATTCCGGTTTTTCATCCAGATTCGGAAAATGCGCATCTGCATCATAGGCAAAATCTACTTTCGTGATATGCGCCACATCACAGGCATCCACAAACTGCTCATAGATGCTCTCGCCTCCGAGGATGTAGATATCCTCAGAAGGGTATTTCTTTAATTCCTCCTGTAATTCTTCCAATGAATAAACCACGATGGCATCCTTTACCCGGTAGTTCCTGTTATGGGTAAGCACAATATTCGTCCTATTTTTCAAGGGCTGTCCGTTGGGAAAACTCTCCAGCGTCTTTCGTCCCATCACAACGACCTTTCCTACGGTCGTCTCGCGGAAAAATTTCATGTCGGCCGGGATCTTTACCAGCAGCTGATTGTTTTTTCCGATCGCCCAGTTGTTGTCTACGCATGCGATTAAATTCATGGGTATCTCCTTTTTAAATCCTTTTTTAAGTATTTCTACATGGGTTGTCGGACTCGATTCCATGAAAAATACGTTCTCACTCCGCTCAGAACGCAGCGGATGCTAAGAAATTTTCTTCGTATGACTACTCGAAAATTTCAAGCACCGGCGTTCTTCGAGGATTTTTCATTGGAAACCGAGCTCCGCCAACCCATCCCACCACGTCATGAAATGTCGAGATCCAGCGCCGCATCCGACAACCCCTATGTTCAAATAGACGCAGGCGCGTCCGGGAATCCGAAAAATCCACATTAGATAGCCACCGGAATATTCTCGATCTGCGGTCCGGTCTCGTAGTCGATCAGTTTGACATCATCGCGTGTGAATTCATAGAAATCCTTCACGTCCGGATTGAGCCAGAATGTTGGCGCCGGAAGCGGCTTTCTTGCGATCAGTTCTTCTACGAGCGGTATGTGTCTGTCGTAAATATGCGCATCCGCAATGACATGCATCAGTTCTCCCACACGCATGTCACAAACCTGCGCCAGCATATGAACAAGCACCGCATACTGGCAGACATTCCAGTTGTTTGCGGTGAGCACATCCTGGGAACGCTGATTTAACACAGCATTGAGTGTCAGTTTATCATCACCTTTTTTCTGTGTCACATTAAAGGTCATGCTGTACGCACAGGGATAGAGATTCATCTCATGCAGATCCTGATGGACATAAATATTCGTCATAATGCGGCGGCTGAAGGGATTGTTCTTCAGATCGTAGATCACACGATCCACCTGATCCATCATTCCCTCTTTATACTGATGTTTGACGCCCAACTGATAGCCATAGGCCTTTCCGATGGAACCATCCGCATCCGCCCACTCATCCCAGATATGGCTATGCAGATCATGAATATTATTGGACTTTTGCTGCCAGATCCAAAGGATCTCATCGGTTGCACTCTTGATGGCCGTTCGCCGCAACGTCAGCGCCGGAAACTCCATCGAAAGATCATAGCGATTGACCACACCAAACTTTTTGATGGTGTAAGCACTGCTGCCGTCCGCCCAATGAGGGCGCACTTTTTCACCCTCCGTGCTTGTGCCGTTATCTAAGATATCACGGCACATGGTAATAAATAGTTCATCTGCCAAACTCATCACTTATGCCTCGTCGATTGCTTTACCAATATCATGTCTCATATATTTGTTCTCGAAAGAGATCCACTCTGTAGCTTCATATTCA
>CAMBUC010000167.1 GCA_945871045.1 uncultured bacterium | reverse complement strand
AATCGAACTTCCTTAGCGTTTGTAAAGATCTGTGTGAATTTTTGAAGGTACAAAAGAAAAACTTGAAAAACAAAAGATAAATGTATATAATATATGAGGGTAAAGAAACCCTCATAATATTTTATATAGGGGATTGGTCAAATGGTATGATAGGGGTCTCCAAAACCTTTGGCGGGAGTTCGATTCTCTCATCCCCTGCTCACAGAAAGCTGTGAAGCCTTATATATATAGGGTTTAGCAGCTTTTTTGTTTAGTATTGAAAGAAAGGTCTGAGTGTATGACAACTGTAAGAAGCAGAAATGGAAAAACGATTAAAGTGGTTACATCCGTAGACCAATCCGGTATCATTTCCAGTAGAGATGCAGAAATGGATGCGAGGGCGGTTGAGGCAGTGAAAACAGCTGTAGCAAAAGCGAAGTTTTGTAAAAAACCCATAGCAAAATATGATAAGGAAACAAAAAAAGCGTATGTGGAATATGCGGATGGCGTGAGAAAATATGTTGAATAGGAAACCGATGATTCTTTGTCTGGCGGGACCAAATGGTTCGGGAAAAAGTACGATTACTCAATATTTTGAAAAAGTAGGATCATATACAAATGCTGACGATGTTGTTTCTGCAACAGGGTTGAGCAACGAAGAAGCCGCTGTCTTAGTGGATAAAAAGCGATATCAGTCTATAGATGCAAAAGAAGATTTTAGTTTTGAAACGGTATTATCATCTCATTATAAATTAGACATATTAGAAAAGGCAAAGGCTGAGGGTTATTTTATAAAATGCGTGTTTGTTCTTACTATGGATCCGCTTATTAATGTTGCCCGAGTACAGGCAAGGGTAGCCGCAGGCGGGCATGACGTAGATAAAGAAAAGATTATACAACGCTATTATAAGTCGTTGGAAAATATCAAGAGGCTAATGGAATTGTGTGATATCTTACATGTTTACGACAATACGGAAGAACCGGTGCGTATTATACGAAAGCATAAAGAGGATATTTCAATTTTTCCGAATGAGTTGTGGTCAGAGGAAAAACTGATAGAGTTGATTAGCGACTAACATAACCATTGAAAAAGATGATGAAAAGGGTTCGATTCTCTCATCCCCTGCTCACAGAACAGCCGCAACGCTTGAAAAATCAGGTGTTTCGGCTGTTTGTATTTCTAAACAAAAGTAAAAAGACCATTTGTTTTTAGGAAAGAAAAAGCATATCTGCCAGTGGGGAAATTGCTCGGGTGATAATTGAGAAAAGTAAATTCTCAAAACAAAAATACGAACTATAAAAGGAGAAAACAAGTGAAATTTGTAACGTGGAATGTAAATGGGATTCGCGCTTGCGTGCAGAAAGGGTTCTTGGATTTCTTTCATGAAATCGACGCAGACATTTTTTGTATTCAGGAAAGCAAACTGCAGGCGGGACAATTAGAACTGAATCTGGAAGGTTACCATCAATATTGGAACTATGCGGAAAAGAAAGGATATTCGGGCACTGCAATTTTTACCAAAAAGGAGCCATTATCCGTTCAATATGGAATCGGAATCGAGGTGCATGACAAGGAAGGTCGTGTGATCACTTTGGAATTTGAGACATTCTATATGGTAACAGTTTACACACCGAATTCGCAAAATGAACTTGCAAGGCTGCCTTACCGTATGCAATGGGAAAACGATTTCCTTACATACTTAAAGAAACTAGAAGAAGTGAAACCTGTAATTTTCTGTGGGGATTTAAATGTGGCTCACAAAGAAATCGACTTAAAGAATCCGAAAACAAATCGGAAGAATGCTGGTTTCACGGACGAAGAACGCGGGAAATTCACAGAACTTCTTGCATCAGGTTTTATCGATACGTTTCGTTACTTTTACCCTGACCAGGAAGGCATTTACTCCTGGTGGTCATATCGGTTTAGTGCAAGAGCAAAGAATGCAGGATGGAGGATCGATTATTTCTGCGTGTCAGAATGTTTAAAGGATCGGCTTTTGGACGTAAAAATTCTGACGGATGTGATGGGCTCAGATCACTGTCCGGTTGTATTGGAAATGAACTAAAATTTTATGGAAGGTGCTCATTTCAATGACCGGATTGTGCTGATCGCAAAACTTACCTATGCCGGGAAAACATCATTGGAGGTGCGTGAGGACACGGATGTAGAGTCGATCTAGCATGGTATGATAGGGGTATCAAAAACCTTTGGTGAGAGTTTGATTTTTTCACCCAAGTGATATAAAATAAGGATACAAATGAATCAGAGAAAAGCAGGTGATGATATGTCCGATCACAGTAAAAAAATAATCGCACCGATTGTTGTGACAGGTATTCTCATCGCATATTACGGATTGTACTTTGGCGTGTTGATTGCCCTCATCGATGTGGTGGCAGTCAAGATTCTGTTGGGAGTGATACCGGCAGTGATGAGCATGCTGATCATAGGTGTATGTATTCAGAGAATTAAAGAGATAAGGAGTGGAGAAGAAGATGATCTTAGTAAATACTGATTATATCAGCGGAAAAGAATTGGAGATGCTTGGACTGGTAAAGGGAAGCACCATCCAGTCAAAAAACATTGGAAAAGACATTACACAGAGTTTTAAAACACTTGTGGGAGGCGAACTTGTTGCCTACAATGAGATGATGAATGAGGCGAGAGCACTTGCGACCAAGCGCATGGTTGCAGAAGCAGAACAACTGGGTGCTGACGCGGTTGTGAATATTCGTTATTCTTCATCGGCAGTTATGCAGGGCGCAGCCGAAGTGATCGCCTATGGAACAGCAGTAAAATTTGTAAATGAATAAAAAGTTGCTGTCCTTTTTTGAAAAGGCACATGGAGAAATATAACGGTTAATGTAAGGAGAAAACAGTATGTTGGAAGAGGGAATGAAGGCACCGGATTTTGAACTGCCGGATCAGAATGGTGAAATGCATAGACTCAGCGACTATGCAGGAAAAAAAGTGATCTTATATTTTTATCCGAAGGACAATACACCCGGCTGCACGAAGCAGGCTTGCGGATATTCGGAACGTTATCCGCAGTTTTTGGAGAAAGGTGCGGTGATCCTTGGTGTGAGCAAGGACAGCGTTGCGTCTCATAAAAGATTTGAGGAAAAGCAGAGTTTGGCATTTACCCTTCTCTCTGATCCGGAGCGCAAAGTCATAGAGGCGTATGATGTATGGAAAGAAAAGAAAAATTACGGAAAGGTTTCCATGGGCGTTGTCCGCACGACTTATCTCATTGATGAAGAGGGTGTGATCATCAAGGCAAATGACAAGGTAAAGGCTGCCGATGATCCGCAGAACATGCTAGAGGAACTGGGCTCATGAAGATCATTCTGTCCCCGGCAAAAAAGATGAATATAGATCCGGACAGACTGCCACCCGCCGGTTTGCCGGATTTTCTTTTTCAGACGGAGGAAATCTTAGCATGGCTTCGGGGCAGGTCCTACGAAGAATTAAAGACCCTTTGGAAGTGCAACGACAAGATCGCACAGCAGAATGCAGTTCGTTTGGAACAGATGGATCTGAGGAGTCAGTTGACGCCGGCGGTGCTTGCTTATGAGGGCATTGCATATCAATATATGGCGCCTTCTGTTTTTGAAGATGGACATTATGACTATGTGCAGGAGCATCTGCGCATCTTGTCAGCCTTTTATGGTGTGCTGCGGGCGATGGACGGTGTGACGCCCTACCGCTTGGAGATGCAGGCAAAAGCGAGCATTGGTGGAAAAAAAGACCTGTATGAGTTATGGGGAAACAGATTGTATGAGGCGGTCAGGGATGAAAGCCGGGTGATCATCAATCTGGCATCGAAAGAGTATTCCAAATGCATCGAAAAGTATCTGATGCCTGAGGATCAGTACATAACGATAAACTTCTGTGAACGATCCGGAAATAAACTGGTTACGAAGGGCACCTATGCAAAAATGGCAAGAGGTGAAATGGTGCGTTATATGGCAGAGCATCAGATTGAGGATCCAAAAGAGATCCAACGATTTGATCGCCTCGGATATGTGTACCGAAAGGAGTTGTCCTCTGACAAGGAATATGTATTTGAGCGTAGGGTAGAGGATTAAAAATATGCTGCGTGATAAAGATATCCGGGAGCCGCTGTTTGATTTTCTGGATGTTTATTTTGGGAAAAACAGGATCATTGAAGAAAAAACGATGGGACGGTCACGGGCGGATGTGGTCATGGTCACGCCGGATGCGCTTTATGGAATCGAGATCAAGAGCGATGCTGATACCTATGCCAGGCTTGCCCGTCAGGTAAAGGATTACGACAAGTATTATGACTTCAATTACGTAGTGGTAGGTACCAGTCATGCCATGCATATCAGGGAGCATGTGCCGGCGTACTGGGGTGTTATTACGGTGGAGATCGTGGATGGGGTCTTTGATTTTTATGTTTTTCGAAAACCGGCTCCAAATCCCAAGATGCTATGGAAGAAAAAACTGGAGATCCTTTGGAGACCGGAACTTGCTATCCTTCAGGAACTGAACCAAATGCCGAAATACAAACAGAAGAGCAAATCCTTTGTGATCGGAAAAATCGCAGAACGGCTGCAGAGTGGGAAAATTGATGAGGCGCAATTGAAAAGTATGATGTGTGAGATCTTGTTTGAGCGTGATTATCAGGCAATTGCTGAAAATTTGGCAGAGTATCGAAAGGGTGAGATCACAAAAAAATTAGAGCAGGAAAATGATCCTGAAAAACAGATAGAATTAATGATGTTACGAGAAACTGCCCGAGAGAATCTGAGGCGAAAAAGGCGGCGGTAAAATGAGATTGATTCATAAGAAAACAGAAACAAAAACCTACGACAAAGAAAATGAAAAACCGGTGATCAGAGTGAGCATCTGTACCGGTGAGCAGGTGGCAGGTTTCAAGAATGTTCATAGCGGAAAATTCGAAGAAGTGATGCTGATCAAAAGTGCTGCCGATCTGGAAGTATTCCGTATGACATATGGAATAGAGGGAGAAATCATAAAGGAGTATTGATGGATCAGGAGAAAAACTGCGGAAGATCGATCAATAGAAGGCTACAAAGACCGCTCCGAAAAAATACAGCATAATGGTTTGAAAAAATAATAAAAAATAAACATTAATTTTAAAAAACATGTTGACAATTGTCGAATCAGATGCTATTATAC
>CAMBUC010000166.1 GCA_945871045.1 uncultured bacterium | reverse complement strand
TTGAGATAGGCAACAATGTCTTAATAGCTTCAAATGTGCAAATATATACTGCAACGCATCCGGTTGAACTTTCAGATAGGTTAACGCCCCGATTGGGATTCGGATAGCGGAGAATTTCTTTGTAACGAGTGTTGTTCTATCGGATGCAGTGACAGAAAGCGCTGTTATGAAGCAGTCAGCCGAAAAAACCTTGGTGAAAACGGTCCGGAGCACCACTGCACCGCACCTGATGGGGAAAAGGGCTATCGATTCTCCACCAGGTGCGGGAAGAGATCTATCTGGATAATATGCTGGATCTGTTTTAGGACCTGCTTTACAGTCGATAAAAATAACATTTTCAATTTCAAAAAAATCCGTTATACTAACAGTAAGTAGTTGGTATGACGGATTTTTTGCGGGAGGTGGCACATGGCAAGAAACGTAGCGATTGGAATACAGGATTTTGAAAAACTGATCACTGATGATTACTTTTATATTGATAAAACTGATCTTATCAGATATTGGTGGGAAGCAGGAGACGATGTGACATTGATCACCCGTCCGCGTCGCTTTGGAAAAACACTGAATATGAGTATGCTGGAGGCATTTTTTTCTGTGGAGTATGCGAACCGCGGAGAACTGTTTGAGGGACTTTCTATCTGGAAGGATGAGAAATACCGGGCTTTGCAAGGAACGTATCCGGTCATCTTTCTTTCCTTTGCAAGGATCAAAGAAACCACCTATGAAGCAACCCGGGAGAAAATGTGTGAAGTATTGGTTAATCTGTATACGCACTTTTCTTTTTTGAAGGATAGTGATGTGTTGACTGAGAATGACAGAGCCTTTTTTGAACGGGTCACCTTCGATATGTCGGATGCGACTGCTACGTCGGCATTATATCAGTTGTCAGATTTTCTGTACCGCTATTATGGAAAAAAGGCGATCATTCTTCTGGATGAATATGACACGCCGATGCAGGAGGCGTATGTACAGGGGTTCTGGGATGAGATGGTTTCCTTTACGAGAAGTCTGTTCAATTCCACATTTAAGACAAATCCTTACATTGCCCGTGGTATCATGACCGGCATCACACGGGTCAGCAAGGAATCTATTTTTTCGGATCTGAATAATCTTAAGGTTGTGACGACAACGTCTGATGAATATGCGACTGCTTTTGGTTTTACGGAACAGGAAGTATTTGCTGCGCTGGATGAGTATGGGTATGGCGAACGGAAATCAGATGTGAAGTCTTGGTATGACGGTTTTATCTTTGGAAAACATAAGGATGTCTACAATCCGTGGTCAATCTTGAATTATTTGGATACTGGTGAACTTGCAACATACTGGGCGAACACCAGCAGCAACAGTCTTGTTGGAAAACTGGTCAGGGAGAGTGACGAAGAAATCAAGGAACTGTTCGAGAGCCTGTTGAAGGGGGAGCATATCTACTGTCCCATCGATGAGCAGATCGTCTTCAACCAGCTGGATGAAAATCCGGATGCGATCTGGAGTCTGTTGCTTGCCAGCGGTTATCTGAAGGTACTCTCTGTGGAAGAAAAGGTGGCAGGAAAAGATCAGATCTATGAGATTGCGCTGACAAATGCGGAAGTTCTCGACATGTTTTATGACATGGTGAGAGGCTGGTTTAAACGCTCCGGAAGAAATTACAATGGTTTTATTAAGGCACTGTTTGCCGACAACCTGAAGGAAATGAACATCTATATGAATCAGGTGGCATTGCAGACCTTCAGTTTCTTTGATTCCGGAACAAGACCATCGGACACACAGCAGCCGGAGAATTTTTACCATGGATTTGTGCTGGGACTATTGGTGGAGCTGAGCGGAGAATATACAGTCACCTCTAACCGTGAGAGCGGCTATGGCAGATACGATGTGATGATAGAACCTCTGGAGAAGAACAAAAATGCCTATATCTTTGAGTTCAAGGTGCATGATCCGGAGGACGAGGCGACGCTGAAAGAAACGGTACAGTCTGCACTGGCTCAGATCGAAGAGAAACAGTACGCTGCACAACTGATCACGCGAGGCATACCTGAAGAACGCATCCGAAGTTACGGCTTTGCATTTGAAGGCAAAAAGGTACTGATCGGGTAAGGAGATGAATTTTGTTTAGGGACGTTTCTTCTGCCACGGCCATCGCCCATTGCCACGAAGAGCGCCCATTGTCACGAAAACGGATAACACATTTAAAAATTTTACCACACCGGGTGGACTGTTGATGTCCACCCGGTGTTTGGTTTTAGTAAAAAAACGTCTTGACAATTTCAGAAAGTTATATTAAACTACGAACTGTTAGAGGAAACTAACAAAAGGTGTGGGAATTTGATCATCTCAAGGAAAGGATGGTAGAGGATATGAATCTGGCAGATGCAACGATTGGAGAAGAATATTTGGTAAAGGATATTATTGCAGAGGATGAAGAATTAAAATCCTTTCTGTTTTCTTTGGGGTGTTACAGTGGTGAGCCCATCACTGTGATCTCTCGTCTGAAAGGTGGCTGTGTGGTTTCCATCAAGGACGCGAGATACAATATCGATACTGATCTGGCGAGAGCCATTTCAATATAAGAAAAAGTGATGCGAACATCACTATTTTTTATAACTAATAGTTAGCATAAACTAACAGAAGTTACCTGAGACAAAAATAAAGGAGGATGCGTCATGAGAATCGCATTAACGGGTAATCCCAACAGTGGAAAGACCACGATGTACAATGCCCTGACCGGGAGAAATGAAAAGGTAGGAAACTGGGCCGGTGTTACCGTGGAAAAAAAAGAAAGCCTGATAAAAAAAGCATATTATGAGGGGAAGGAGACGCTGGTTGCAGTTGACCTTCCGGGTGCTTATTCCATGTCACCCTTTACCTCGGAGGAAAGCATTACCAGTGCTTATGTAAAACACGAGAATCCGGATGCGATCATTAATATTGTGGATGCCACGAACTTAAGCCGAAGCCTGTTCTTTACGACCCAGCTTTTGGAACTTGGCATTCCGGTAGTGGTTGCCCTGAATAAAAGTGATATCAATGAAAAGAAAGACACGGAGATCAATGTAAAACTGCTATCTGAAAAACTTGGCTGTCCCGTCATTCAGACGGTGTCAACTTCTGCGGGACATGTCGGGCTGAAAGAAGTGGTAGAAAAAGTTGCTTCTTTAAAAGGCTGCGGACAGAAGGCGCCCTATTTACAGGGGGAGATCGATCTGCATAGCAAGAGCGAGGTAGAGGCTGCGGATCGAAAGCGTTTTGAGTTTGTAAAGTCGATCGTTGCTTCTGTGGAGAAACGAAAAGTTTTGACCAAAGAAAAAAACGGACAGGATCAAATGGATGCTATTTTGACGAATCCCTGGCTTGGAATTCCGATTTTTGCAGTAGTGATGTTTGGCGTTTTTTACATTTCACAATCTACAGTGGGTACATGGATCGCAGACTGGCTGGTAGGATGGATAGAGACTTTTCAGGAATGGGTCGCAGGTCTTGTGGAAAGTGCAGATCCGTTTTTACAGTCCCTCCTTGTGGATGGCATCATCGGCGGTGTAGGCGCCGTTGTGGGATTTCTCCCGCTGGTCATGGTCATGTATTTTTTAATCGCACTTTTGGAGGATTGCGGATACATGGCAAGAGCAACCGTAGTTCTTGATCCGATCTTTAAACGAGTAGGCCTTTCCGGAAAATCGGTCATTCCTATGGTCATTGGAACCGGTTGTGCCATTCCCGGCATCATGGCATGCCGTACCATCCGAAATGAGCGGGAACGAAGAGCGACCGCAATGCTCACACCGTTTATGCCGTGTGGAGCAAAACTTCCGGTGATCGCATTATTTGTGGGAGCGTTTTTTCCGGATATGCCCTGGATCGGAACATTGATGTATTTTGTGGGAATTGTCCTGATCCTGCTTGGAGCATTATTGGTAAACGCCATCACCGGATATAAATTTCGGAAATCCTTCTTTATCATGGAGATGCCTGAATACAAACTGCCGAGTTTCAAACGTGCGGTTTCCTCCATGCTTGCAAGAGGAAAGGCCTATATCATCAAAGCCGGAACCATTATTCTTGTATGCAACACCGTTGTGCAGATCATGCAGTCCTTTAACTGGCAGCTGCAGGTGGTGGAGGATGGGTTGGAAAGCACCTCTATCCTTGCAACAATCGCATCTCCCATCGCATATCTTCTGGTTCCGATCACAGGCATTGTGGCCTGGCAGCTGGCAGCAGCGGCAGTGACAGGTTTTATCGCAAAGGAAAACGTCGTGGGAACATTGGCTGTGTGTTACGGTTTAAGTGCCTTTATTGACACAGAGGAACTGGCACTGATCGGGGACGGAAATGTAGTGGCATCAGCAATGGCATTGACCAAAGCGGCTGCACTGGCTTTTCTGATGTTTAATCTGTTTACACCACCTTGCTTTGCAGCCCTCGGTGCCATGAACTCCGAGATGCAGAGTAAAAAGTGGCTGTGGGGCGGTATTGCCCTGCAACTGGGCGTGGGCTACACCGTGGCATTTGTTGTGTATCAGATAGGTACGCTGATCACAACGGGAAGTGTCGGAGCGGGATTTTTGCCGGGTCTGGTGGCGGTGCTGGTTATGGCGGCTATTGTTGCGTGCCTGATCTACAGAACAAATAAACAATTTCAGGCAGAGTATGCGTTTAAAAAAGCGGCATAGTGATTCGGAAAATGCTAGGACCGGGTGCTTCACAAATGTGAAGCAAACAGGCAGAAAGGAGCAATCATGGGAAATTTGATCGTTGTAGGGCTGCTACTGGTTTGCGTAGGAGCAGCAGTCCGTTATATATGGAAAGCAAGGAAGCGGGGCGGGGGATGTATTGGATGCCCGTCTGCGGGGCATTGCTGCAGCCATCATTGCGGGGATGAACAGTGACATCCCCATCAGCGTAGAGATGGTGTGAAAAACTTACGAACAACTCTTTTATGATAGGTGAATAAAAAAGACAAAAAAGGTGACTGTTCCAACAGGTGGTTGCGCACTTGTTTGGAATCGTCACCTTGTTATTTTCAGACCGGAATGGTAATATAAAAGAAATCGTGTAACTGTTCAGAACAGGTCGAAGCATTTACTGCTGAGACCGGGAAGGCATGATTCAGGAGTGCAAAAATGCCATTGCGAAGCAATTTTCATGCATTTTTGCA
>CAMBUC010000165.1 GCA_945871045.1 uncultured bacterium | reverse complement strand
TTTATTCTGAATGATATGGAACATAAAAAACTCTTTTATGATAGCAAGACTATCCTTCAGGAAGAGGTGCAGGGCAGCGATAAGGGCAGCCTGCACTATGAACTGGTGCGGGAAGAAGGCCCGGATCATAACAAACATTTTGTCGTTGCGGCTTATGTGGGGGAGGAGAGACTCGGAATGGGTGAAGGCCCTACCAAAAAAGCGGCAGAGCAGCAGGCGGCCTATGAGACATTGTTGAAACTTCGAGGAATGGACGGAGGGCCTACATGTATTTAAAAAGCATAGAAATTCATGGTTTTAAGTCCTTTGCAAATAAACTGGTATTCGATTTTCATAACGGCATCACCGGCATTGTAGGGCCGAACGGTTCCGGAAAAAGTAATGTGGCGGATGCCGTGCGATGGGTGCTGGGAGAGCAGAGTGCAAAGCAGCTGCGCGGTGCCAGCATGCAGGATGTGATCTTTTCCGGAACAGAAAACAGAAAACCTCTAAGTTATGCTTATGTGGCAATTACTTTGGACAATCTGGATCGCCAGTTGCCGGTGGATTACAAGGAAGTCACCATCGCGCGCCGGGTGTACCGTTCCGGAGAAAGTGAGTATCTGTTAAACGGAAGTCCCTGCCGGCTAAAGGATGTGAACGAACTGTTTTATGATACCGGTATCGGAAAAGAAGGCTATTCCATCATCGGACAGGGACAGATCGATAAGATCCTGAGCGGGAGACCGGAAGAACGCAGAGAATTATTTGATGAAGCGGCAGGAATCGTTAAGTTCAAGCGCCGTAAGGCGATGACGCAGAAAAAACTGGATTCCGAACGGGAAAATCTGGTACGCATCAATGATATATTGGCCGAGTTGGAGCGTCAGGTTGGGCCCTTGGAGCGTCAGGCGGAGAAGGCCCGGATCTATCTGAAGAAAAAGGAAGAACTGAAAAACTATGATGTACATTCCTTTTTAATGGAAATGGAGCAGATGGAGCAGCAGGCGAAAGACCTGGAGGAAAAATACCGGATCGCAGCCGGACAGTTAGAGGATACAAAGAAAAAGAAAGCACAGAACGAGACTGCTTATAATGAACTGCAGGATGCTCTCCGTGAGATGGATGAGAGGATCGCTGCAACCAGAGATGAGATTGCCGGAACCAGCGTGGCAAAAGGAAAACTGGAAGGCGAGATCAATGTGTTAAAGGAGCAGATCCACACGGCGCAGATGTCGGATGAGCATTATCGCAGCCGTATGCAAGCCATCGATGCAGAGCGGGAACAGCGGCAGAGCCAGAAAACTGCCTATGAGGAAGAACAGGCAGGTCTGGATGCACAATTGTCTGTGATCACAAAAAAGAGAGAGACATTGCAGCAGCGGCTGGCTGAAGTGCAGGCGAAGATCAGTGCATGCAATGCGGGCATTGAGAAGGGTAAAAATGAGATCATTGAACTGTTAAATAATCGTGGAAATATGAAGTCGCAGGAACAAAAATTTGACACGATGATCGAGCAGATCAATATCCAGAAAGCACAGATCACCCAGCGCGGATTGCAGCGAAAAAGTGAAGAAGCCGGCTTTGCCCAGGAACTGACCCGCTGTGAGGAAGAATTAAAGACGGTGCAGGGACAGAATGCAGATCTTCAACAGGAGATCACCGGTTTGGAGGAGAAAGACCGGGAGTGGCAGAAAAAACTTTCTGTTACGCGCAGTGAACTGGAAGAGGCAACGGTTTCGTTCCATAAAAAACAGTCCCGATTAGAGTCTTTGCAAAATATTGCCGAGCGCTATGAGGGTTATGGTGGAAGCGTTCGCCGTGTCATGGAAAAAAAGGATGAGATTCCCGGCATTCATGGCGTGGTTGCGGATCTGATGAAGGTTGAGAAGCGGTACGAAACCGCAGTGGAGACGGCCTTGGGCGGAAATATCCAAAACGTAGTGACAGAGGATGAAGCCACCGCAAAGGAACTGATCTCCTATTTGAAAAAGAATCGTCTCGGTCGCGCGACTTTCCTTCCGCTGACCAGCGTAAAAGGCGGTGACAACAGCAAATATACGAAGGCACTGGGAAAGACCGGTGTGCTTGGTATGGCCAATGAACTGGTGAAGACCGATGCCATCTATGATGGCATTATGGCATATTTGCTGGGGCGTGTCGTAGTGGTAGACACCATCGATCATGCCATCGCTCTGGCAAAGGAATTTCACTATTCGCTACATATCGTAACATTAGAAGGCGAGTATTTAAGCCCCGGCGGTTCCATGGCGGGTGGTGCCTTTAAGAATAACAGTAACCTGTTGGGCCGTAACCGTGAACTTCAGGATCTGGAAAAAGAGATCGGAACATTAAGAACGGATATTTCATCAAAACAGAAGCGCATCGAGGATATCAAAACAGCGCGGGAGTTATTGAAGAGTGATCTGGAAGAGGCCAGAGAAAAACTTCAGCAAGGCTACTTGGCAGCCAATACGGCAAAACTGAATTATAACCGCGCCAAAGAGCAGAAGGAACAGAGTGAGAAGGTGTTTTCCGGTCTGCTTCTGGAGGCGAAGGAACTGGAGGCAAAACAGGGGCAGATCGCACGGGATAAAGAGCAGATTGCTGCCGAACTTGCGGATGCGGCGAAAAGAGAGCAGGAGATCACGGAAGAAAGTGAGCGCTTGCAGGCAGTCTTAGATGAACAGATCTATCTGGAAGAAAGTGCCACCAAAGAGTTTTCGGCGATTCAGATCGATGAGTCGAACTTCCGGCAGAAGATCGGCTTCGTTAAGGAAAATCTGGAACGTTTGAACAGTGAACTGCAAAAACTGGCAGACGAAGCAGTTCAGATGACCGAGGGACTGACGCAGTCGAAAGAGGATGTGGAGAAGAAGACGAGACAGATCGAAGAGATCCGTCAGACGATCCTCGCCGGCGATGACACCTATGCCCGTCTGGAAGCGCAGTTGAAAGAAATAACAGCCAAAAAGGAAGCATTATCCGAGGATAACAAGAATTTTTATCAGAAGAATGATGAATTGGCAGGTCAGATCAGCAATCTGGAAAAAGAAATCTTCCGTTTGAATAACGGACAGGAAAAATTATCCGAGGCAAGGGAATACCAGACCTCTTATATGTGGAATGAGTATGAACTGACCTATCACAATGCGATGGCTTTTCGCAGTGAAGAAGATTACACGTTGCCGGAACTCAAAAAGATGATCCTGGGAGTAAAGGATGAGATCCGGAAACTGGGTGATGTGAATGTAAATGCCATCGAGGACTTCAAAGAACTGAATGAGCGTTACACCTTCTTAAAAACCCAGCATGATGATCTGATCGAGGCGGAACAGACACTTTTAAAGATCATTGCAGATCTGGATACAGGGATGCGCCAGCAGTTTACAGAGAAATTTTCCGATATTCAGCGGGAGTTTGACAAGGCTTTCAAGGATCTCTTTGGAGGTGGAAAAGGAACGCTGGAGTTGTTGGAAGATGAAGACCATGATATTCTGGAATGCGGCATCCGCATCATCGCACAGCCTCCCGGAAAAAAACTGCAGAATATGATGCAGTTGTCCGGTGGAGAAAAATCCCTGACTGCCATCGCCCTGTTGTTTGCAATCCAGAACCTGAAACCGTCGCCTTTTTGTCTGTTGGACGAGATCGAGGCGGCGCTGGATGATTCCAATGTGGACCGCTTTGCAAGGTATCTGCATAAACTAACGAAAAACACACAGTTTATCGTTATTACACACAGACGCGGTACGATGAATTCGGCAGATCGTCTCTATGGTATTACGATGCAGGAGAAGGGCGTTTCTACACTGGTATCGGTAAATTTAGTAGAAGCAGATCTGGATGAGTAATCGGTTCCAAAACTGCGGACAATGTTTTTATTCGGAGGAAGATATGTCAGGAGAAAAGAAAGAGAAGAAAGGCTTTTTTAGCAGATTGGTTGCGGGTCTTACAAAGACCAGGGACAATATCGTAAAGGGCATCGATTCGGTATTCAGTGGGTTTTCTCATATCGATGATGAGTTTTATGAGGAGATTGAAGAGATCTTGGTGATGGGAGATCTTGGTGTCCGTGCCACGGAAGAGATCATCGGGAATTTAAAGCAGCAGGTAAAAGAAAAACATATCAAAGAGCCGGCAGACTGCAAGGAACTGTTGATCGAGAGTATAAAGAAGCAGATGGATGTGGGTGAGACTGCGTACCGTTTCGAGAACGAGCAGTCGGTAGTCATGGTCATTGGAGTCAATGGCGTGGGTAAGACGACATCTGTAGGAAAACTTGCTGGAAAACTAAAAGCCCAGGGCAAAAAGGTGATCCTTGCGGCAGCGGATACTTTCCGTGCGGCAGCGGGAAGTCAACTGGAAGAGTGGGCAAACCGCGCCGGTGTGGAGATGATCGGCGGACAGGAAGGAGCAGACCCGGCAGCTGTTGTATATGATGCTGTGGCAGCGGCGAAGGCGCGTCATGCGGATGTGCTTTTATGTGATACCGCCGGACGTCTGCACAATAAGAAAAATCTGATGGAGGAACTGCGGAAGATCAACCGTATCATTGACCGTGAGTTTCCGGATGCCTTTCGGGAGACGCTGGTCGTTTTGGACGGAACAACCGGACAAAACGCCCTTGCTCAGGCAAAGCAGTTTTCAGAAGTAGCAGACATCACGGGAATCATTTTGACAAAGATGGACGGAACCGCAAAGGGCGGTATTGCAGTGGCGATCCAGTCGGAACTTGGAATCCCGGTGAAGTACATCGGTGTCGGTGAGTCCATTGATGATCTGCAGAAGTTTGATTCCAATGATTTTGTAAATGCGCTCTTTGACAGAGGCGAAGGAGAGAACGATGAGTAAGAAGCGTATTTCGGATCCGATGCCGGATCCCATGGAAGGAGAGAACATGTTGACATTAGATAAATTTGAGGAAGCCAGTGAGAAGGTGCGCGAGGTCACATTGGAGACAAAACTTGTCTACAGCGATTATCTGAGCAATCTCACAGGGAACAAAGTATATTTGAAACCGGAAAATATGCAGTTTACCGGCGCATATAAAGTACGCGGCGCTTATTATAAGATCAGTACGCTTTCCGATGAAGAGCGCGCCAAGGGACTCATTACCGCATCGGCAGGAAATCATGCCCAGGGCGTGGCCTACGCAGCAAAGTGCTATGGATGCAAGGCGACCATCGTCATGCCTACCACCACTCCTCTGATTAAAGTAAACCGCACGAAGAGTTATGGTGCAAATGTCGTACTGCATGGCGATGTGTATGATGAGGCATGCGCACATGCCTT
>CAMBUC010000164.1 GCA_945871045.1 uncultured bacterium | reverse complement strand
AGATGGAGGATCAGGTACCTGAGGCGGAAGTGAAAGAGAACTTTGACATGCTTCTCAAAGAAGTGCAGCACATTGCGGCTGAAAAGGCAAAAGAATTAGAAGGAGCGGTTCTTCCTGTATTGGTAGAACAGGTCAATGAGCATGATGAAACACTTTTGACCGGACGTTTATCCAACAATTCTGTCGTTCATTTTTCAGCGCCTGTCTCAGCAGAGAATAAAGAAGCAGATACTTCTTTGATCGGAAAGATCGTTGATGTAAAATTAGTAGAATGTAAAGGATTCTATTATTTAGGAGAACGGTTATGATACAATATATTAAGGGAACCCTGGCGGATATGGATGAAGAATCCGTGACGATCGATAATCACGGAATTGGTTATCAGGTGTTTGTTTCAGGACCAACCTTTGAATATTTGCCGGAGATCGGCGCAGAACTAAAGATGTACATTTATTTTCAGGTAAAAGAGGATGGATTGGCGCTGTTTGGTTTTCTTACAAAAGACGATCTGCGTGTATTTAAACTGCTGATCAGTGTGAACGGAGTCGGACCAAAGGGGGCCCTTGCCATTCTTTCTGTTTTAACTCCGGATGATCTGCGATTTGCAGTGATCGCTGATGATGCAAAGGCGATCACAAAGGCACCCGGCATTGGCGCAAAAACGGCACAGCGCGTAGTTCTGGAATTAAAAGACAAACTAAAACTGGAGGATGCATTTTCTCAGAAAGAAGAGGTATTGGTCAAGAACACTTCCATGGTACAGGAAAAAGGCGTACGTCAGGAAGCGCTGCTTGCCCTTACTTCTCTTGGTTATTCTGCTTCAGAGGCGACCTCGGTGCTTTCCGGCATTGAGATCACAGCCGATTCTGACGTAGAGGATATACTGAAACTGGCCCTTAAAAATATGGCGTTCATTTAAAAATATGCATTCCGTGAATGAATGCAAGCGCATGTGTCACATGATTTCAATGTCTGCCACGCTCCCGCTCCGCAAAAAACGTAGCGGATACTAAGGATTTTTCATCGTGATGAGATCACTCGAAAAATCCAAGTACCGACGTTTTTAGAGGGGCATACATTTGAAATGCATGCTCCACAGCGCTTGCCCCACTACTTTACGTTCATATGCATGAATGACCCAATTCGATAAATTACCGGAATTGGCGGTTTCAAACGCCGAGGCGTAATCCTACAGTTCAAGAAATGAATGAGAGGATGAACGCCCCAAATAATGCATCGAAGGTGCTTGTAGATATAAAAATGAGGAGTGGTTTAATCATGAACAACCGCAAAGTGATCTCAACTGAAATACAGGAAGAAGACATCAAAGTAGAAAAAAACCTTCGTCCCCAATGTCTGGCTGACTATATCGGTCAGGAGAAGGCAAAGACGAACCTGAAGGTGTACATAGAAGCTGCCAAAAAACGAGGAGAATCTCTGGATCATGTATTATTTTATGGTCCGCCCGGACTAGGAAAGACTACTTTGGCAGGGATCATCGCCAATGAGATGGGGGTACATGTAAAGATCACATCCGGCCCGGCCATCGCAAAACCCGGTGAAATGGCTGCGATCCTAAGTAATCTCGCGGAGGGAGACCTGTTATTCGTGGATGAGATTCATCGATTAAATCGTCAGGTGGAAGAAGTTCTTTATCCTGCCATGGAAGATTATGCCATCGATATTATGATCGGAAAAGGTCAGGCAACACGCTCCATCCGTCTGGATCTGCCCAAGTTTACGCTGGTGGGAGCTACTACACGTGCGGGCTTATTATCCGCACCGCTTCGTGACCGCTTCGGTGTGATCCATCATCTGGAATATTATACCGTGGATGAGTTAAAGACCATCATTCAGCATTCAGCGGTAAAACTAGGTGTTGAGATCGACGAGGCTGGTGCATTTGAACTGGCAAGACGTTCCCGCGGAACGCCCCGTCTGGCAAATCGTTTATTAAAACGCGTGCGTGATTTTGCACAGGTAAAATACGACGGAAAAATCACGCAGGAAGTAGCAAGTTTTGCCCTTGACCTGTTAGAAGTCGACAAGATGGGACTGGATAACAGTGACCGCAGGCTGCTTCTTACGATCATTGAAAAGTTTTCCGGCGGTCCGGTAGGTCTGGATACCCTTGCAGCGGCTATCGGAGAAGATGCAGGAACGATCGAGGATGTCTATGAACCATATCTGGTCATGAATGGATTTATCAATCGTACGCCAAAAGGGCGTGTGGTCACGGAGTACTGTTATAAGCATTTTGGTTTACAGTTATAATTTATCAATTGTTATTTCACAGGAGGAGAATCTATGGCAACGAAAGCTAGCACCGTTGTGGTGATCGATAAAAAAGAGTATAATCTGAGCGGTTTTGAGGAGGAAGAATATCTGCAGCGTGTGGCGGCATATATCAACCAAAAGATCACAGAGATGAATCAGCAGGATTCTTATAAAAGGATTCCTCAGGATATGAAAAACCTCATGTTAAATCTGAACCTTGCCGATGATTATTTTAAGGCAAAAGAACAGGCAGGTAGTGCCGGCTCCAAATTCTCTGACCTTGAAAAAGAGATCTTTGATCTGAAACACCAGTTGGTAGAGGCGCAAATGCAATTGGATGAGGCAAATACAAAGATTGCTGAGTCAAATACAAAATTAGAACTGGTAAAGACACAGAATGAGCAAATGCAGTCACAAATCGAGAAGTTAGAGAAAGAGAAGCATGAATTAGAACAGAATAATGAACGTTTGACAGCTGATCTTGAGGAAGTTTTATTAAACTAATCAGTATCTTCTGGCAACGTAAACGAATGATTTGTACATAAAAACAATATGAGGAGGGGGCGGACAAGTTGCGTCCCCTTTCATTCTTTCTAAAAGGATCGATAGTATGAAAAAGATTGAATTACTTGCACCGGCAGGCTCTCTGGAAACACTAAAAGCGGTTTGTGCCGCAGGCGCCGATGCCATATATCTTGGTGGAAGCCAGTTTGGGGCGAGAGCCTATGCAAAAAATTTCACACAGGAAGAACTCTTGTATGCGATCGATTATGTGCATCTGCATAATAAAAAAATACATCTGACAGTCAACACACTTTTAAAGAACCGGGAATTAGAGGAACAACTGTATGATTACCTGCTTCCCTATTATGAACAGGGGTTGGATGCGGTCATCGTGCAGGATGCAGGCGTCTTTTCTTTCATCAAAAAGCATTTTCCAGGTATGGAATTACATGCCAGCACCCAGATGACACTTACAGGTGCAGATGGCGCCGAATTTTGGAAACAGGCAGGCGCAGACAGGGTTGTATTGGCACGGGAACTTTCGCTGGAGGAGATCCGTCAGATCCACGATCGTGTAGATATTGAACTGGAATGTTTTGTGCATGGAGCACTGTGTTATTGTTATTCGGGCCAATGCCTCTTCAGCAGTATGTTAGGCGGACGAAGCGGCAACCGCGGACGTTGTGCCCAGCCTTGCCGTCTTCCCTACCGGGTGAGTGAAGACAGGCAGCCTGTGCAAAAAGGCGAATGGTATCCGTTAAGTCCGAAGGATCTCAGTGGGATTGATCTTCTTTTTGATCTTGTGACTGCCGGTGTCACTTCCTTGAAGATTGAAGGACGTATGAAACAGACTACGTATGCAGCCGGAGTTACCTCAATCTACAGAAAATACCTGGTCATGATCGAAACGATGGATCTATCGTCAGATGCGAAGAATTATGCAGTTGCAAAAAAAGATCAGGAAGCACTGATGAACCTGGGAAATCGAAGCGGTTTTACAGACGGTTATCTGCGTGGTGAAAAAGGAAAGGAAATGATCACTCTTCAAACACCAAAACATACCTCATCGCAAAAAGATGATACGAGTTTGCCTGAGGAGAAGAAGCGGGAACTGTCAGGGGTCTGTACTTGTAAAATTGGAAGTCCACTGACACTGACTGTCACTGATCCTGTTACAACGATCACAGTGACCGCATCGGCCGGAGAGGTCCAGATGGCGCAAAATGCCCCGGTGAAAGCCTGCGATGTGGAAAAGATCATTAGCCAGACGGGCGATACCGATTTTTGGTTTTCTTCCATTGAAGTGGAATTAGATGATCATTGTTTTATTCCAAAACAGTTTTTAAAAACGGTGCGCAGGGATGCACTGGAAAAACTCCGGCAGGAACTGCTTCGCAAGGAACATCGCGTAGGTCTGGCAAAGGAAAAGGAAGCACTTCCGAAGACGGATGCAGTTTTATCTATTCAGAAACCGGATGCCGAGCACCTATTGGTTGTCTGTGATACACCGGAACAGTTTCGTGTTTGCATGGAAAAGGATTATGTGTCTGTGATGGCTCTGGCGCTTCAATCGGTGCGGATAAAAGACTTATCATCAGTCGTTTCAAAAGTTGCCAGCCAATGTAAAATTTCAAATAAGAAATTGCTGCTGGCACTTCCACCGGTGTTTCGACATGATACAGCGGATGCTTATGAAAAACAGTGGGAATGCATTGAAAAACTGCATGCTGAAGAATTAGTCGAAGGATTTCTTGCAAAAAATTATGATTCTTTGGGATTTTTAGACCGTATGGGTGTAGCCCCTGCCCATATCTGGCTGGATAGCCAGTTATATACTTTTTCAGATCGCTCCGCAGATTTTTTTAGAGGGCTGGGGTATCAACATCATACGCTTTCCCTTGAGTTAAACGCGAAGGAACTGTGCAGATTATCACAGACGGACAGTATCCTGACGATTTACGGACATACACCCTTTATGGTCAGCAGCCAGTGTGTAAATAAAACGATGTATGGTTGTGATCAGAAGGAGAAGAAATTATTCCTTACAGACCGTTATGAGAAGCAGCTGCCGGTTAAGAATTACTGCAGTGTCTGCTGTAATGTGATCTATAATGCGATGCCCACGCTGCTTTTTACAGGCCGGAACTGGAAGGATGTGGAAAAGATACGGCCCCACATGCTCCGTATGGACTTTTCAGTGGAATCTGAATCACAAACCCGTGAAGTTCTGGCACTCTATGAGAAAGAGGTGCTTGGTCTTTCGGTGCAAGAACATGTATTTGATGGCGAAACTACAAGAGGACACTTTGGACGGGGTGTAGAATAGCCGATTAAGAGGGAAACTTTATGGTTACGATTATTACGGAAGTATCAAAATATCTGATGATGATCCTGTTTGCGTGTTATACCTATATGTGTTTTTCGGTGCTGCAGAAAAGCAGTTCCCCCCAGCACCAGAAACGCATCTTAGGCAGACAGCAGATGTTTCTGTTTTTCATTCATCTGGATGCTTATCTGGTTTTATTTGCTG
>CAMBUC010000163.1 GCA_945871045.1 uncultured bacterium | reverse complement strand
CAACAAGTGCATACTCCGCATCCTCCATGCGATATCCTTCAAAAAAGCCATAAGATTGACCGGTGATCGCTTCAAATTCTTTTGCCACATCTAAAATGACCTTTTTCGCACGCTTCATTGCTTCTGCCTGCGCTTTCTTTGCTTCCATACAATATCCGGAAGCCGCGTAAGGTCCCACTGCCATCACTTCGTCTTCCTTTAACAGATAGTGATCCGGCTCATATTCACCAACGAATGTTTTCATTTTGTCATCATCCCACAGGGTGATGTTCTCCACTGCATGACTGGTAATAAATCCGTCCTGACAGATCATGATCGGCAATTTCACATCCGGATGTTCTGCAATTCGATAGGCCTGAAGGAAATTATCATATACTTCCTGATTGTTTTCCGCATAGATCTGCAGCCATCCGGAATCACGGGCGCCCATACTGTCGGAATGCTCTGCATTAATATTCAAAGGGCCTGTCAGTCCACGGTTTACAACTGCCATAGCGATAGGCAAACGATTGGAAGCTGCCACATAAAGTACTTCCCACATAAAAGCCAGTCCACAGGAGGAAGTGGCCGTCAATGTGCGGGCACCGGCAGCTGACGAACCGATGGCTGCACTCATAGAACTATGTTCGCTTTCCACCGGAATAAATTCGGTATCGATTTCTCCGTTTGCGATCATTGTTGCCACAAACTGGGGAATTTCTGTGGAAGGAGTGATGGGAAATGCAGGCATGACATCAGGATTGATCTGTTTGATCGCATGTGCCACCGCCTCGTTTCCGGACATACGTGTCTTTAACATTTATTTGCCCTCCTTCATAGAAATTGCTGTAAAGGGACACGCTTTTACGCAGATGCCGCATCCTTTACAATGATCAAAATCAAAATCAGTACGTTTGCCATTGACTACCGGTATCGAACTATCCGGACAATACGGTACACACAACAAACACTGTTTGCATTTTGTAACGTCCCAAACCGGCGTATTGGCACGCCACTCACCGGTGTGGAACTGTTTTGATGTAGCAGGCTCATAAATCTGCAATCCATCAGTGAGATCCTGCCACGGTGTTGTCTCATTAATAAATTCAGCCCGTTCGTTTCTTTTTATTTCTGCCATCAGTGCACCTCCTCAAATGCCATACGAAGTGCTGCAAGGTTGCCTGCAAGAACCTCGGGTTTTCTGGCAAATTTATGCTGCAGTGAGCCCTCCATTTCCTTTAGGAAAACATCCTTTTCCATAACCTCGGAAATCTTTACCATTGCTGCAAGCATCGGTGTATTGGGAAAATATCTGCCCAATGTCTTTTCACAGACCTTTCGTGCATCGATCACATACACATTTCCTTTATAACCATTTAATAAAGGATACACCTGCTCTTTTTTCATCTGCGTATTGATGAGGATCGCGCCATCTTCCTTCAGACCTTTTGTCACATCTACGGAATGAAGCAGTGTATCATCTACCACCGCAACAAAGTCCGGTTCATAAATATTCGAGTGTACCCGAATCTCTTTTGCACTGATACGGTCATACGCAGTGATCGGTGCCCCCATACGTTCCGGACCATACTCCGGAAAACCCTGCACATGCATTCCGATGTTAAACGCAACATCTGCCAACAGAAGTGCCGCTGTCTTTGCACCCTGTCCGCCTCTGCCGTGCCAGCGGATCTCTGTCATTTGTCTCATGCTATTATCCTACCTTTATGTATATATATTTTTCTGCTCAGCAACTTTACAGTTACTATTTTTACTACTTTTTTGTGCGAATTACGCTTACAAAAACCATTTTTTGTTCGCCTAGAAAATACATGTGTTTTTTTCAGAAACACAACGCTCTAAGTATACGCCAAAATATCCCATTTGTAAAGATTTTTTGCGTGTTTCCGTCGTCATTTTCTGCTTTCGCATTGCTGTTTGACGACCCTTAGGAACGCATTTCGCAATTTGCAAACAATGCATGCATGGCGGCATCATATTCCGTCAGCCGATTTGATTTTTTCATTTTCTTCACATATTTCTCTGCATCTATAAATAAGGGGCCTAAATATACCCAGATTTCTTTCATCTTGTACAATGTATTCCGATCTCCGCCTGACATCTCCGTATGATACCGATCACACAGATCCGTCATAAAATCTTGTAACCGTGCCTTATTTCTGGTTGCTTTTCCTACCGTCAAGAGTTCCAACAGTTCCGGATCGGCGATCAATCCTCGTCCGATCATGATCCGGTCAATGGCAGGATCCACTGACAAGACATGATTTTGGGCATCCATCGATGCAATATCTCCGTTGTAGCATAAAGGTATTCCCAGTTTTCGCGCCTTTTGAAATGTCTCGGGTCTCGCCGGACGTTTATAAAAATCCTTTTGAAGTCTTGTATGAATGATCAATTCCTTGATGGGATATTTTTCATAGATCCGTAGAATTTTTTCCCATTCATTCTCATCGCTGATGCCAATGCGTGTTTTTATAGTTATCTGCAAGGGAGTTTTTTCAAAGATCTTTTCTAAAAATGCGTCTAATTCCTCCGGCACTGCCAGAAACCCCGATCCGCGATGCTTTGACACGACAGTCTGAGATGGACAGCCTAAATTTAGATTGACTGTCTCATAGCCGTATTCTTTTAACGATTTTGCGATCTCGACAAATTCCTCCACACGATTCGTGAGGATTTGAGGAATTAGTTTGATACCCCGATTATGCTCCGGCAATACTTCATTCTTTTCACGGGTGCTCAAATGCATACTTGAAAGAAAGGGCGTATAGTACTGATCAATCCCACCGTAATACTTTTCGAATGTACTTCTATAAATATAAGTTGTGATACCTTCCATCGGGGCAAGATCATATTTCATTTTTGTAAATCCTTTCGCACATAATTTCCAGTTCAGTATAAACTAATATTACATGAAATATCAATATAAAGGAGGAATCCTTATGTATAAAGAGGATCGCTGCAATTGTCAGTGCCAAAAATATGCAATGGCACAGATTCCTATGCAGCAATGGGGTGAACTGTATGACTGGTATACGGCTCTTTGCGAAGGAACGATCTTCCCGGATCTTGATCTGGAATTCTGGGCATCGGCAAATATGCCCTGCACGCCAAAAAACTGCACCTCCAAACAGGAAGCGCTAATGACAGAAATCAACCAGATCAGTTTTGCCGTAAATGATCTCACCCTCTATCTTGACACTCATCCTGTCTGCATGCAGGGCATGGAATTATTCAGTAAGTTGCAGGAGCGGCGGCATGATCTGCTGAAAGAATATGCCCGATTGTACTATCCATTGACCATTGATTCCATGTCCGGTCGTGCGGTGGACGCTTCCGGAGAATTTAGTTGGGGCGATTGCCCGGCACCCTGGGAAGGAGGTACGTGTGTATGTGGAACTATGAGAAACGCTTACAATTTCCGGTAAAAATCAGCAAGTGTAACCCTAAGATTGCCCAGCAAATCATCAGTCAATACGGCGGTCCTGACGGTGAAATGTCTGCCTCTATGCGTTATTTGGCGCAAAGATATACAATGCCTGTAAAAAGAGTAGGTGGATTATTGACTGATATTGGAACTGAAGAACTGAACCATATGGAGATGATCTGTGCAATGGTTTACCAATTAACGAAGAATCTCACCCCGGAGCAGGTAAAAGCATCCGGATTTGATGCCTATT
Organism: uncultured bacterium; assembly: GCA_945871045.1. GTDB lineage: Bacteria > Bacillota > Clostridia > Lachnospirales > Lachnospiraceae > W0P33-017. The sequence goes on along the minus strand of CAMBUC010000163.1, from coordinate 1,640 downwards.
ATATCGATCATACAACCGGTCTTTGGCCTCAGGCAGCCGGCGGCCTTCCGCAAAATGCAATCGAATATCAATCAAAAGGTGATGCTTTAACAGATTTATATGAGGATTTAGCAGCTGAACAAAAAGCAAGAACTGTTTATGATAACTTACTTCGTATCATTGATGATCCGGATGTGCGCGAACCCTTAAAATTCCTTCGCGCCCGCGAAATCGTGCATTTCCAGAGATTTGGCGAAGCCCTTGAGATGACGAAAGATAGTTTAAATTGTAAGAATTACTATTTCTTCAATCCTGAATTTGATAAACAGATATTTAAAAAATAACACTTTCGATTTTTCATCACATTTTTCTGCCAAAAAAGGGCTTTCGCATTTGCGAAAGCCCTCTTGAGAAATCTAAGCCAATTTACATTCAGACTTTAGATTAGTCGTATAAGTTGGGAGCGATTGTGTCATCGTCCATGTTGTCTGCATTGTACCAATATCCATCGGTAGGAACATCGCCTACGGTCTCGCCGTTAGCAATTGCATACAGAGTCTGAACAGTTGTGATACCCATTGCTAAAGGAGACTGGGTAACAGCACCGTACATCTTGCCATCGTTGATAGCGCCCTTGATTACAGAACCAGCATCGAAACCAGCTGCTAATACAGAAGTCTCAGGATCAGTTCCTAATACGTTAAGGTTCTCGTTAGCTGTTAAGATACCCTCAGCTGCTACCTGGTTAGAACCGAACATACCGATTGTATCAGCCTTGTTCATGATAACAGATGCCTCAGTTGCACATAACTCTACAGTTGTCTGAGCAGGAACTGCAACTTCGATGATGATGTCTGCCTCTGCCTCAGCAACAACCTCAGCCTTAGCATCGTTTACATACTTGTCATTTCCAACAACTGCTACAGTCTTTCCATCAGCCTTTGCTAACTCAGCAAACTTGTCAATGAATCCAAGACCACGGTTGATAATAGACTCAGAAGTAGCCTCCTGGTTAACCTCACCGATACGTACAGGAGCGGTAGCTGCTGCGATCTTATCCTTTAATCCAGCGTAAAGGTTCTCAGCTGCGGTAGCACCAGCGCCGTAGTTATCAGTTGCTACAGTAGAAAGAACTGATCCAGCGGGAGCATCCGGAATACCAGAGTCGAAACATACTACAGGGATACCCTTGTCCATAGCGGTCTGTAATGAATCAAGACATGCAGACTGGTCACAAGCTGCAAGACCGATACCGTCTACACCTTCAGCGTTGATAGCGTTGTTAAGCATGTTAACCTGATCAGCGATATCTGACTCAGCGTTAGGTCCTGTACAGTTAACAGTAACACCTAACTCAGCTGCTGCCTGATCTACACCCTTAACAGCTGCCTGCCAGTAAGATGACTGGTAAGACTTAACGATGATCTCGAAGTGGTAATCTTTGCCACCTTCTGCTGCTGTGTCCTCAGCGGGAGCTGCATCCTCTGCAGGAGCGTCTGCCTCAGCCTTGTCATCTGTTGCTGCAGGAGCGTCTGTTGCTGTGTCTTTAGAGCCACATCCAACAACCATTGTTGCAGCCATAGCTACGCATAATATGCCTTTTCTGGGGCCGCTCCTGCAGCATATGGAGGTTCCAAGGCTAGGGGTCCAATCGGAGCTGT
>CAMBUC010000162.1 GCA_945871045.1 uncultured bacterium | reverse complement strand
TCAGATACGATTTTTGCAAATGCCAGTGGTATGGGAGGCGGGATCAGCGTAATCCGTGTCAGTGGACCGCAGGCAATTGAAATAGTGGATTCTGTTTTTCAACCGAAGAAAAAAGATAAAAAACTTTCTGACCAAAAAACCTATACGATGCATTATGGACATGTCGTTGATGAAACCGGTCATATGATAGATGAAGTATTAGTTCTTTTGATGCGCGCTCCTCACAGTTATACAGCAGAGGATGTTGTTGAGATCGATTGTCATGGGGGTCAGTTTGTTATTTGCAGGATCATGGATCTTTTACTGAGAGCAGGTGCAAGACCTGCTGATCCGGGAGAATTTACGAAACGTGCATTTTTAAATGGAAGGATCGATCTTTCTCAGGCGGAATCTGTTATGGATGTGATCAATGCAAAAAATCATTTTGCTTTGAATAGTTCTATGAAACAGCTGCATGGATCTGTAAAAAAGAAGATCGTGGATCTTCGAGAACGTGTGCTTCATGAATCTGCTTTTATTGAAGCGGCTCTCGACGATCCGGAGCATTATGATCTGGATGGTTATGGCGAGAGACTATTGCCCATTGTAGTTGATCTGATCGATGAACTAAAAGAACTTCTTCGTAATTCCGATAATGGCCGTGTATTATCAGAAGGTTTGAAAACAGTGATCGTTGGAAAGCCGAATGCAGGTAAATCTTCTCTTATGAATCTTCTTCTTGGAACAGAATATGCGATCGTTACAGATGTTGCTGGAACAACGAGAGATGTGTTAGAGAAGGACTATAATTTAGATGGAATGATCCTTCACATTACGGATACTGCAGGTATCAGAAGTACAGATGATGCGGTGGAAAAAATTGGTGTGGAACGTGCAAAGCAGGCATTGCAGGAAGCAGATCTAGTTTTATATGTGATCGATTCCTCAGAGGAACAGAATGAAGAAGATGATAAGATCATGTCTGATATAAGGGAAAAGAAGGTGATCGTTCTTTTAAATAAATGTGATCTCTCTCCGTTGGTTAATGAGAATTTATTAAAAGAGCGTTTGGGAGTTCCGGTGATTCCCTGTTCTGCTAAGTATGGTGACGGCTTACGTGAATTGACGGATCAGATCAAAGCTATGTTTTTACAGGGTGATCTTATATTTAATGATGAAGTATATATTACGAATCTTAGACATAAAGAATGTTTGATGAAAGCACTTGACAGTTTAAACTTAGTAAAGAATAGTATTGAAGATATGGTTCCTGAAGATTTTTATACGGTTGATCTTTTGAATGCTTATGAGTCTTTGGGACTTATTATTGGTGAATCTGTGACAGATGATCTGGTTGATAAAATTTTTAAAGAGTTTTGTATGGGAAAGTAATTAGATAGGTTACTAAATTGATTTGATGAGGAAAAAGAAAATGCCATTTGTAGAAGAAACGTATGATGTATGTGTTGTTGGTGCAGGACATGCGGGTTGTGAAGCTGCTCTTGCGTGTGCAAGGCTTGGACTTGAAACGATCATTTTTACAGTCAGTGTAGACAGTATTGCGATGATGCCTTGTAATCCAAATATCGGAGGAAGTTCGAAAGGCCATCTGGTTCGCGAGATTGATGCACTGGGCGGAGAAATGGGTGTAAATATTGACAAGACATTCATCCAGTCAAAAATGTTAAATAAGTCAAAAGGTCCGGCAGTTCATTCCCTTCGTGCACAGGCAGATAAATCTGATTATTCCAGAGAGATGCGTCTGACATTAGAAAGTCAGGAACATTTAACGATCCGTCAGGCAGAAGTGTCTGAGATTGTTGTGGAAGATCATGTCTTAACAGGTGTAAAGACTGTATCGGGAGCAACTTATCATTGTAAAGCGGCTGTTCTTTGTACCGGTGTTTATTTAAAAGCACGTTGCCTGTATGGAGATGTGGTAACTCATACCGGTCCGAATGGACTTCAGGCTGCAAATTATTTAACAGAGTCTTTGATGGAGCATGGAATTGAGGTTCGTCGTTTTAAGACCGGAACACCGGCCCGTATTGATAAAAACTCCATTGATTTTTCAAAGATGACAGAGCAGTTTGGAGATGAGCGGATTGTTCCTTTTTCCTTTACAACAGATCCGGATTCGATTCAAAAGGAGCAGGTATCTTGTTGGCTGACTTATACGAATGAAGATACACATCGCATCATTCGTGAAAATTTAGATCGTTCCCCTCTGTATTCCGGCGTGATCGATGGTGTGGGACCCAGATACTGCCCTTCGATTGAAGATAAAGTCGTTAAATTTGCAGACAAGAATCGTCATCAGTTATTTGTCGAACCGGAAGGACTTCATACGAATGAGATGTATATTTCAGGTATGTCATCTTCTTTACCAGAAGATGTGCAGTATGAAATGTATCGGACTGTTCCCGGTTTAGAAAATTGTAAGATCGTCCGAAATGCATATGCCATCGAATATGATTGTTTTGATCCTAATCAGTTATATCCCAGTCTGGAGTTTAAAAAGATCAAGGGATTATTTAGTGGTGGCCAATCCAATGGAAGTTCCGGTTATGAGGAGGCAGCAGCGCAAGGTTTGATTGCAGGTATCAATGCTGCGATGGAGATTCTTGGTAAAGATCCTCTGATCTTAGATCGAAGTGAAGCATATATCGGTGTATTGATTGATGATCTTGTAACAAAAGAAAATGTAGAGCCTTATCGAATGATGACTTCCCGTGCAGAATATCGTTTACTTTTAAGGCAGGATAATGCGGATCTTCGTTTAACACCAAAAGGATATGAAGTTGGTTTGATACCTCAGAGCCGTTACGACTGGGTAAAATTAAAGGAGCAGTTGATCTCAGCAGAGATTGAACGTGTCTCACATGTAACAGTCGGTGCGAATAAGAAAACTCAGCAGTTCTTGAAGGAACATGATAGCGTGGAGTTAAATACCGGTACAACACTTACGGAATTGATTCGTCGGCCGGAATTGAGTTATGATCTTTTAGCTGAACTTGATCCTGAAAGACCTGACCTTCATCCGGAAGTGAGAGAGCAGGTAAATATTCTTATTAAATACGATGGATATATTACAAGGCAGATCAAACAGGTAGAAGAGTTTAAGCGTTTGGAAAAGAAAAAACTTTCTCCTGATCTTGATTATGAACAGATCAGCGGTTTGAGAATTGAAGCAAGACAGAAATTAAATAAGTTGAAGCCTCTTTCTATCGGACAGGCTTCCAGAATACAGGGAGTTTCTCCGGCAGATATTTCTGTATTGTTAGTTTATTTAGGTACTATTTAATTGGAAGGATATACTCATGTCTTATAATTTTGATGATTTTAAAGCGATTTTAGAACAGTGGAACATTTCATTTACAGATAAACAGCAGGCGCAATTGACTGTTTATTATGAAATGTTAGTGGAAAAGAATAAAGTCATGAATTTGACTGCCATTACTGAATTTGATGATGTATTAAAAAAGCATTTTTTGGATAGCATTGCAGTGGCTCGTTTTGTAGATTTGACCGGAGATCTTTCAGTAATGGATCTTGGCACAGGTGCGGGATTTCCCGGGATGCCTTTAAAGATCATGTTTCCTAATTTAAAGATCACTCTTGCAGATTCTTTGAACAAGCGTATTTTATTCTTAGATGCGGTGATTCAAAAATTACACTTAGAAGGTGTTACAACTGTTCATGGAAGAGCAGAGGATCTGGCTGCAGATGAACGTTATCGGGAACAGTATGATTATTGTGTTTCCCGGGCTGTTGCAAATCTTTCTACCTTATCGGAATATTGCCTTCCATTTGTTAAGATTGGAGGATCTTTTATTTCTTATAAGTCCGGTGAAATAGAAGAGGAGTTATCTTCTGCAAAGAAAGCTATTTTTTTACTTGGCGGAAAAACAAAGGAGGTTCTTCCTTTTCAGTTAGATGGAACAGATATTAACCGTAGTTTTGTTATGATCGGTAAAGAAAAAAAGACCCCGAAAATATATCCGAGAAAATCAGGTATGCCTTCAAAGAAACCGTTACAATAGAATATCATATAATAAAAACTGGTTGTAATCTATTTGATCACAACCAGTTTTTTGTATATTATTCTTTTTCTAATAAGATGGGAACAAATTTGCTCATAAGAGGAATGTAAGTTGCTAAGAAGACAATCACTGCAATGATATTTACAGGTTTTTTCTTTTTAGACGGTATACTTGTTCCAACCAATATTCCAATAGAAAATAAACAAAACTTTAAGAGTGTCATATCTTTCCAATCGCATGTTTTTAAATATCTGTTTGCTTTTTTAAATAATTGCTTTATATGTGTTACCTCCCATTATTGTTGATTTTTTGTGTCTTATATGATCAATAAGTATTTTAATTACTCAAGTAATGATAATATTTTATTTGGTATTTCAAGCTGAGGAAGATATCCTGCATCTGAAAGATAGTCAATCTTTATTTGATCATTATATTCTTTGTATTTTTCGATTTCTTTTCCGAAAGATTCCGTTACGATAAAATGTATCGGTTGATCAATGACTTTTAGTGCATGGATAATATTTATATTCGTATATTTTCCCAGTATACTTGCGTAGAGATATTTACCGTTACTTTTCTGCAGATGCGCCGATTCATAGTATGTATCTATCAGTTTCTGAGGAATTTTTGATGCATTATAATAATATTTCTCAGTAAATTCTTTCTGTAAGTGTTGTTTATTTGTTAAATAATTATATATAAAAGTTCCTAAGATTGGCAATTCAATCAAACGTTTTATGAATTCTCTTGATGTCGTAGGAGATTGGACGTTATAAGTAATGTCAGTTGGATGAATAGCTGTGATCTTATTAATAATATCTTTATTCATGCGCGCTGCCATTACTGTAAAAGAAAATGATTCTCCGGTAACGATAATATCTGTTTTTTCTTTAATTACATCATTGATAAAATCATTTAAAAGTTCTACATATAAATAATTGACGTAGGAGGATAATGGTTTATCTGATTTTCCACATCCTAAAAGATCAATTGCATAAACAGTATTTGTTTTACTGAGCTGATCTATGATCTGGCTCCATTCATGAATTAAAAGGATGGGTTTCCCACTTCCTTTCTTTTGATAAAAAATAGTGCCATTTCTCCAGTCGTAGTAATTTTCATTATCCTCTAATGTCAAGCATTTTAATCCAGAAACATAATCAGTATATTTATTAAAAGCATACATTGCTGTGCCTATGAGTGTAGTAATTGTAAGTATTCTTTTCATTTTTTTATTCATAAAGAGTTACCTCCCCTCAGTAATTTTATATTTTTATTATAGTATTACTTTTATTGATTTACAATGAGTTTTTATAATTAAACA
>CAMBUC010000161.1 GCA_945871045.1 uncultured bacterium | reverse complement strand
GATGCTCTCTCCTCCAAGCAGCGTTTCAAATTTTTCTTTGATCTTACGGTCTCCCTCCCGAAGGATCTTTCCAACCAGACTGTTAGAACTGGTGTTTGCCCAGTAAGTAGTATAGATTCCCGTATCACAAAAATTGAGGATTGACCATGGATTATAAATGTCCGCATGTGATCCAAAAATAAATCCGTCATACCACTGCTTCACCTGCTGCTTTTCCTCTGAACGTCCGCATTCATCCAGCGCAGCAAAGACCTCTTCCTCCGTAAAACCAAAGGAAGTCGCATATTCATCAGAAGTAGTAGTCACCACCTTCAGGTTATTCAGATCCGAAAACATAGACTCTCTGCTGACCCTGGTGATTCCGGTCATGATGGCGCGCTCCAAACAGGGATTTGTCTTGAAGGCGGAGTTAAACATACTCCGGGTGAAGGCAACCAGTTCATTCCAGAATCCATCAACAAAAGCTTCCTGCATCGGTGTATCGTACTCATCCAACAGGATAATGACCTTCTTGCCATAATAGCGATACAGGTAATCAGACAACTGATAAAGTGCAGAAGTAGCATCCGCATTACTGACCTCTACTGCCAATATCCGGTCAAAATACGCCTCGTCCGCATCCGTTAATACATTGCTGTCTTTCAAAAAGGAAAACTTTATATATAAATTTCTCAGAATTTCGCAGATCTTTGCACGGGTATCCTCATAGTTTGACTCCTTCACCCGGGCAAAGGACAGGCTGATCACCGGATAAGTTCCCTGCAGCGCACGATACTTCTCATCCTCCCAAATTGACAGCCCCTCAAACAGATCGCCGCGATCCGCATAATCAACAGAAAAAAACTGTTCCACCATACTCATATTCAACGTCTTACCAAAACGACGCGGACGAGTGATCAGCGTCACGCTATCATTACTTTCCCACCACTCATGGATAAAATCCGTTTTATCCACATAAAAACAGTTCTTTTCGATCAATTCATCAAATTGTTGGATTCCGATCGCTACATGTCGTGCCATATGCTACCTCCCATAAAAAAATCCGTTATACCAAGGTTTGTTCTTAGTATAACGGATTTTGAGGACAATTACAATTTCTTCACTGACTTATCCGAACCTTTTTGCCGGAAAAGATTTCAAACGTCAAACAAAACTTTTCATGACAATGGGTGCTCTTCGTGGCAATGGGCGATGGGCGGGACAAAAGGAACGTCCCTGATTTTCCACGATCGCAATCCGTATCATTTTATCCCCCTTTTTGTGCTTCGACACATTCTCTTTTATTTGACACGTTCTTATTTAATTGAAATTCTTTCGTAACTGTTCAGTACCTTCACAGTTCCGATGCGAAAATCCATGAAAATCGTCTTCGACGATGGAATTTTCGCACACTTGAATCATGTTCTTACGGTCTACGCGGTTCCGCTCCGACCTGTTTTGAATAGTTACATTCTTTCTTAAATTAATTCAAATTTCTGAACCATATCGTTCAATATTTCCGCCTGTGAAGCAAGTTCCTGTGAGGTTGCAGAACTCTCCTGCGCAATTGCCGAATTATCCTGCACGCCCCGGGAGATCTCCTCGATGCCGATGCGGATCTGCTCCATGCTATACGCCTGATCCACTGCATTTTCTGCTGTCTTTTTAATCATTGCATTGACGTTTTCCACAGCTGCTACCGCATCTGCAAGCGAACTCATCACGTCGCTGGCAAGAGTATTTCCCTTGTTGATCTCCTCCATAGACACACCGATCAGATCCCTTGTCATATTAGCTGCCTTCGAACTTTCAAAAGCCAGTTTTCCGATTTCATCTGCCACAACCGCAAAGCCTTTTCCTGCTTCACCTGCACGGGCAGCCTCTATGGATGCATTCAGTGACAGAAGATTGGTCTGGTCTGCGATCTCTTCAATGGTCTGTATGATACCAACCACCTGCTCGGAGGTCTCATGTATGTTCTGCACAGCCTGCATCATCTGTTCCATCTTTTCCCGGCTTTGTTCCATCATATCCGTAACATTTGCAGTCTCATCCGCAGCCTGTTTTGCATCCTCCTTGCTTACCTCCACCTGTTCTGCCACCGATGTGGAGGTTGCTACCAGCTCTTCGACTGCCGCAGCTTGTGTTCCAGAGCCTTCTGCCAGTCCCTGAGCCGCCTGCGCCAGTTCATGTGCGCTGGATGCCACCATTTGAGAACTGTCACTGATACTCTGCATGATATCATTCATGGATCTGGAAATATTAAGTAATGCCACTTTTAATTTCTGGAACTCTCCTACATAATCCTGCTCTAACTCAATGCCAAGCTTTCCAACTGAAATCTGATCCAGCGCATGGGACGCTTCGTTCAGATATACAATGTACTCTTTTAACCTGTTTACTGTCTCCCCAATGGAATTGCCCAGCTCACCGATCTCATTCTTGGATGACACCTGTAACGAAACATCCAGATCCCCGGCAGCAAGCTTCTGTGCGGTCTCATTCAGCTCCATGATCGGTTTTGCTAAATCTGCCGCACTCTTTCGAATACTCCGCATGACATAAATAATGCCTATTGCAAACAACACCGCCAAAGCAGCAATAATCTCTATCAGTGTAGAATAATACTCAAAAAACCGCAGACTGCTTATAACGATATATCCGGTTTCTCCTGCTTCCTGAACACGCCCGTATTTCGGTGTTGCGTTTACCTTATATTTCAGAGGCTTGCTCTCCCGGTTCGCGATCGCCTCCACAACGTTATCAGATACACCTACGTCGGCAATATTCTGCTGTATCAGATCTGTCTGCGGGTGATAAAGCAGGGTTCCGCTTGCAGATACAAGCAGAACATACCCGGTCTTGCCGATCTTATACTCACTCATCACCTCAGTGATATGCTCCATGGAAATATCAAGTCCTGCTGCTCCAAGTACCGTTCCCTTTTCGTCATAAACCGGAGCTACCGCACTCAAAATGGTAAGCCCGGTACTTGAATCCACATAGGGCTCTGTCAATACCGTTTTCCCCGTCTCGATACATGTATACCAGGCACGACCTGTAATGTCCCAGCCGTCTGTGGACGTAAATCCATCTGACTGTGTGATCATACTGGCATCCAGATCTGCGATCCATGCCGCCATGATATTATTGGCATCTGCGGCAGCGGTGTTTACCAGGTATTTATTTACCGTCTCCATATCGGAGGCATCCAAAATATTATCCCCTGCCTTTGTCTCCTGCAGCACAGCACGTATCTGCGGATTGACTGCCAACACTTCCGCTTCTCTCTCATATTTCTCAAAAAAACCTGCCAGCTGGTTTGCTGCCGACTCAGATTCCAACGCCAGCTCCGATTTACGGGATGATGTTACCGTCATCCAAACCATGATGATCGTAACAATCTCCATGAAAATAAATACGATCAGTACACTTTTGCCTATCTGGGCGCGAATTTCGTCTGCAATACGGCGTTTTCCATCCGCTCCCCCTTTTACTCGCTTTCCCATAACTGCCTCTCCTTTTGTATGTTTTATTAATACCTCTATTGTAATACCTTGCTACTGATTATTCAATACCCTGCCATACCATTGACCGTAAATTTCACCTGATCCTGTCATCTGATCATTCCACAAACGATCATCCTATTTTTGAAGCATTTTTTTATAACTCAGATCAATCGCAAAGGCCCCAAGAGGAGCTGTCAGTACAATGGCAAGCACAGCTACCGTCAGCACCATATCTCCACATGCAAGTCCAAGGCTTAACGGAATTCCCCCGATAGCTGCCTGAACGGTTGCCTTCGGTGTATATGCCATCATAGAAAAGACCCGTTCCTTCGCGTTTAAATTCGTTCCCAAAAGGCAGACAAAAACGCCAAGCATCCGAAGAACCAATGCGCCTGCGATCACGAGCAGTGCTTTGGCCCCGACATTTCCCAGATAACTGATATTGATGGTAGCACCCACCAGAACAAACAGGAATACCTTGTTTTGTTCCATAACCTTCCTCCATCAGTTTCACCATTCGCGGAACCACTACCGCAGGCGAAACTGCTGCCAGAACAGCTCCCATGATGGCGGCTTCGAGCATGGTCAATCCCAGCAGTTTTGGTGCAAACAGGATCATACCGATCAGATCAAAGCTTGCCGGGATAAAACACATCATGACCGCCGGTCTTCCGATCTTTTTAATTCCTGAAATGTCAAGGCTAAGTCCTGCCCTTGTCAGGACAATGATGAGAGCGATCTTTCTTATTTCCGATGATATGGCAAGGATCGATCCGTCGATCAGATCCAGTACATATGGTCCCAGCAAGATACCTGCCGCCAGCATTCCCAGCAGACTCGGCAGCTTGCATTTTTTACAGATCCAGCCAAGCGTCATGCCCACCAGCGGATCAGTGCAATACTAAGTAACATAAAACATCCTCCTCGTCTCCATAACAAAAAGCTGACACTTTCTGCGTTCATTGCAGAAGTCATCAGCTTTCATCAGCAGTTTTAGTATTTCATACTAAGGGAGAACCTCATTCCCATGCTCCTATCTTACATATTTTCTTCTTGAAAATCAAGTAAAAGGTGCTTCCGGTTATGGATCTCGCCGCTCTTTCCGCCGGATTTATGCACCAGATAGATCTCTCCGATCTCCATTTCCTTATCCAGTGCCTTGCACATGTCATAGATGGTGAGAAGTGCCACACTGACACCTGTCAATGCTTCCATTTCCACCCCGGTCTTTCCGGTCACTTTTACCGTGCAGGTGCACACGATCTCGAAGGTTTCCGGCAGCATCTCAAACCCTACCCTGCAATTTGTGATGGGAAGAATGTGGCACATAGGGATCAGCTCCGAGGTCCGCTTGGCTCCCATGATCCCTGCCGTGGTTGCCACGCCCAGCACATCTCCCTTGCCGACCGTTCCCTGTTCGATCGCCCGGTAAACCTCTTCATTCACCCGGATCTTGCCTGCTTCGGTTGCTTCTCTGACTGTCTCGTTCTTTTCCGTCACATCTACCATGTAGGCTTTTCCATGCTCATCAAAATGTGATAATCCACTCATCTTCATCTCTCCCCGTATCTAACTATGTACTCTCCGCATTCAGGAACACCTCTGTGTTCTTGCTACGGAATACGCATCTGTTTTCTGAAAAATATATCCTTATCGAAGTAACAGTAGCTTCTTCTCCGGAATTTCAAGATACTCCGGCAGACCCATTTTTTCTAAAAGTTCCCACTGTTCCCTCTGGACGAACCAGCAGATCTTTTCTGATCCTTCCTTGCTCTGCAGGAAATATTTTCGTTCGAAAGGCAGCTCTGCCATGCTGTCCACCTTTACCGGAATCCGGTTTTCTGCGATTCCTTTGGGAAATGTCCCAT
>CAMBUC010000160.1 GCA_945871045.1 uncultured bacterium | reverse complement strand
CGCTGGATGCAATTCTTCCTGATATGAAGTTGATAAAAATTACAAGTACAAGCAGTACAACTGCCGTTGCGTAGGCCTGATCTGTGTTCAAGCCTTCCTTGGACAGCAGATACATATGTACCGATAAGGTTCTTCCGGAATTAAATACGGAAGATGCAGCCTTTGTCACTGTACCGGCAGTATAGATCAGCGCTGCCGTCTCTCCCACGATTCGTCCGATTGAGAGAACAATACCCGAAAAAATACCGGGCATCGCAGCCGGAAGAACGATCTTAAAGATTGTGCGCAATTTTCCCGCACCCAGTCCAAAACTTCCCTCCCGGTAGTTTTTCGGCACGGCAAGCAATGCTTCCTCTGTGGTCCGCATGATGACCGGAAGTACCATGATCGCCAGTGTCAGAGCACCTGATAACATGGAAATACCAAAAAGGCTGTTGAAAAACAACATACCGAACAATCCATATACAATGGAAGGAATACCGGTCAGCGTCTCTGCCGTCGTACGAATGACCGGAACAAACCGGTTCTTCGAGCTGGCATATTCTACCAGATAGATCGCCGAACCAATACCAAACGGGATAGCCACCAGCAATGTCAATAGTGTGATCTCCAACGTGTTGATGATCGATGGAAGCATGGACACATTTTCCGAATCATACTCCCATGCAAACAGTGTCGGTGTCAGATGCGGCACACCTTTGACCAGTATATAGACAATCAGAAAGCCAAGTATCAGCACCGTCATCGTTGCTGCGAGGATCGTGACTGCTTTCAGGATTCCTGCCTTGATCTGATTTTTCTTTATGACAGATTCATCGGTCTGTACTTTTGTCATGACTCACGTACCGCCTTTCGTTTGATCAGACTAAAACTGATATTGATGATCAGAATAAACACAAACAATACCACTCCGGTTGCGATCAATGCCTGTCTGTGCAGATCCTGTGCGTAACCCATCTCGATCACAATGTTTGCCGTCAGCGTGCAGACACCCTTTAACAGTTCCTTCGGTGCACGCAGAACCGGCTGATTTCCTGCTACCATGATGACTGCCATCGTCTCTCCGATGGCACGTCCGATACCGAGGATCACACCTGCAAAAATACCGGATTTTGCTGCCGGAACAACCATTCGAAAAACGCTCCGCTCATGTGTTGCGCCCAACGCCAGCGAACCTTCATAATAGTGTTTCGGCACCGCACGGATCGCCGATTCGGAAACATTGACGATCGTCGGGAGAATCATAATACCCAGCAGAATACTTGCTGTCAGAATACTGTATCCCTTTCCCCCGATAAACTCCCGTACAAAAGGAACCAGTACGACCAGACCGAAAAAACCGTACACGACAGACGGGATTCCCGCCATCAGTTCTACGCCCGCTTTCATTACCGGATAGATCTTTTTCGGACAGAAACGTGCAAGGAACACGGCTGTCAAAATACCGATCGGCACGCCGATGATGATCGCACCTGCTGTCACATACAAACTGCCGACGATCATCGGCAAAATGCCAAAATCACCGTTGCCCGGCCGCCAGACCTTCCCAAATAAAAACTGAAACACACCGATTTCTTTTATCGCCGGCGCACCGTTTGCAAAAAGGAAAAAGCAGATCAGTCCCACCGCAAGTATGCTGATACATGCGGTGGTAAAGAATACTACTTTCATCACTTTTTCTTTCAAGGCTCCTGATCCTACCATTCTAAGCGTTCTCCCTTAAAGATTGCTGCAATATCATCGGTGGAAAGATCACTGATTTCATTTGCATTATTTACGATCACTGCAATACCATCCAACGCGATGGACGTTGAAACAAGTCCGGCCTCCACCTCGCTGTCCTTTAAGTCACGGCTTGCCATTCCGATCTCACAAGTACCGTCGATGGTCTGTGTCATACCGGTAGTAGAATCGCTCTCCTGCAGTTCGATCTCAGCACCGCTGTTGACTGCCAGATAAGCCTCCTGCAGTTTTTCCATCACAGGATATACGGAAGAAGATCCTGCTACCACAATCTTGCCTGTTGCTCCGTTGCTCTCAAAAGGCGCTGCATTCTCATCAATTTTTATATAGCCCTTACCCTCAATGACAGACTGACCTTCCGCACTCATGATAAAATTGATAAAATCCTGTGTCACATCTGATACATCTCCCAGTGTTGCAATATTAAACGGTCTGGAAAGTGAGTATGTACCGTTCTTTACATTTTCTGAGGTTGCTTCTACACCGTTGACTGCTACTGCCTTTACGGTATCATTCATAGATCCCATAGATGCATATCCGATCGCGTTCTCATCTCCTGCTACGGTGGTCATCATGACCTCTGTGCTGTTGGTGATGATCGCCTCAACGGTTGTCAGATCCTGATCATCCTGTTTTACACCGGTCAGTTCGATAAATGCGCCTCGTGTTCCGGATCCATCCTCACGGGATACGACCGTGATCTCGTTTCCGGCCAGAGTGCTTTGTGTATCCCCATCACCCTGATCTTCCGTTGTTGTCTCTGCCACCGGGCTCTCGGTTGCTGCCGGCTCCTTTGCGCCGTCATCTGCCGTCTGTGTCTGTCCGCATCCTGCCAGAGTTCCAAGGGCAAGCACTGCCACCATCATTGTTGCAAGTAATTTCTTTTTCATAAAATTTTTCCTCCATAAGTTCTGATCTCTTGATCTGTATTACATGTCTTATCATAAACATGTAATGTAAAATCAAAAACCGTACTTTCGTAAAATCACTGTAAAATAAAAGTAAAAAAGAATGCGACGAAGTTCCTATGAAATAAAAAAGCGCCTCCCCCTTAAGGAAAGCGCTTCTTCACATTCTTATTCAGTTTCAGTATAAAGATACTTCTTTTCATAATCATGGGCCTTCATTGGCCTTGCAAAGAAATATCCCTGGAAAATGTCGCAGCCGATCTGTGTCAAAAAGTCCACATGATCTTTTGTCTCCACACCTTCCGTAATGACAGGCATGCCAAGTTCCTTCGACAACGCAACCACCGTTTTTAAGATGGTGCGGCTGCGTTCCTCATTCTGACTCTGTCGCAGAAATTCCATGTCGATCTTCAACGTATCTACGCGAACGTCTTTGAGCATATTCAAAGAAGAATAGCCACTGCCAAAATCATCCATTTCAATAGCAAAACCTGCATCCCGCAGTTTCTGGATCAACACTAACTGTTTTGGCAGATCGGAAATGATCGCCGTCTCCGTGATCTCCAGTTTCAGATTCCGCGGACTCACCCCGTATTTGGCAACTAATGTAGTAAACTCCTTATAGATATCCACAAAGAAGAAATCCTTCGGTGAGATGTTCACGGAAATATAGCGATCTGCGAATCCCTTATCCTTCCACTCACGCAGTAACTTACAGGCAAGTTCCCAAACATGACGATCCATTTTCACGATCATGCCATTGCGCTCAAAGGATTCAATAAATGCGCCCGGAAGCAAAAAGCCCCGCGTAGGATGATTCCAACGAACAAGCGCCTCTCCACCAAGACAGCGGCCGTCTGCCGTGATCTGCGGCTGTATGTACAGTTCCAGTTCTCCCTCGCGGATCGCGCGGTCGAGCCCCGCCGCCAATTCCTGCTCCTGCAACAACTGGAACCGTAACTGCTCATCATAGTATGCCACATTCTTCTGATAATCACCTTTGATCGTACTGATCGCCATCTGCGCACGGTCACACATCAGGGAAACAGGAATCGCAGGATCATCAATCTCATAAACACCTATGTATAACTTCAACGGATACGAAACATCATTGGCGATCTTCATGATCTCCGTTGTCTTTTCGGTTAATTTCATTTCACGATAATCCCGTTTCCGCATAAAAAGTGCAAACCGGTCATTGACCAGACGACCATAAATCTCTCCACTAATAGTTTGTTCCCGGAGGGCCTGTGCAATATTGATCAGTAACTGGTCCGCCGCCTCTGTGCCAAAGACTTCATTGACCATTTTAAAATTACGGATGTCTGAACAGATCATCAGATAACGCTCTTCCGGATGTAAGCGCAGGCAGCGTTCCACCTGCTTATAAAAATACGTGCGATTATACAAGCCGGTTAAAAAATCATGCGTAGCAGCATAACGCTCTTCTAATAATGTCTGGATCTCTTCGGTGCGCTCCTGTACATTTAAGTAGCAGCCCACATACTTTTCTTCCTCATCCAAAAGTCTGCAGTAATGCACCTTTAAATACTGCTTCTCCCCATTTTCCCCCTCGATCGTCCAGTCGTAAATAAAATTTTCTTCCGGTGATTGATAGTGGGTTTTACACCAATTCACAAAGATTTCACCAAAACGGTCTCCTTCGGTAAACTCCATCGGAAGCATTTCTTTTACACAATCATTGGCATAGATCGCGCGATTATCCGAATCTGCTATGATGACTCCATCTAACATTTCATCCACTGCACGTCCCAATGTTTTGTCCACCAATGCCCGCGGAACAAACTCGATCGCGTAATAGTAAACCGCGATGGCCGCCAGCGGGAAGCCCAACACCGAGAAGTCCACCACCGTTCCAAGGATCAGGTGGAGCGCATCCATCAGGATCACGATACTCAGGATGATCAGGATATTCCGATATTTTGCACGATACATCCGCGGTACAGTCAGTGTCTTCGTCAACAGCATTCCGATCACTAGTGCGGATAAAATATATGACCAGACTAAATGGATCTGAAAAGCGCCAAGCGCCTCATACACCCAATATTTTTCTCCGGACTTCATGACATAGGACATCCGATATGCATGGTGAATCCACGGATTTAACAGTAATTGAACGGAATCCAGCCCACAGATCGCCATAAGGATCCACGGTTTCATATAACGCTCTAAATGTAACTCACCATAATCGTTACAGAAACCTGCAAGCATCAACAGCAGCCAGTCAATGGATACAAAAAACAAACCAAACGCAATATTCGCAATAAACTCCTGTGCTGCCACCAATTGAACAATGCTCGTCCATACCGTAATGCAGGCAACGCCCATCACCCATTTAATATATTTTGTTTTTTTTACCTTTTGGGAACTCGCACGAACAAGAAAAAAGATCAACGCCAATGCTACGGCGATATATGCAACGGTAAAACTTAACTTCATAAAATCCCCCAAAAATGCTATGAATACGATTTCAACCCCATGTAGAATTCTCCATGGGATAACTCTATTTTAACAGATGAAACCGTGATTGTCTATGATTTCATTGGGGTTTGGAGGTCAGGACTGCTTAACTTTACCTGAAATAATTTTTCCTCATGGCAATGGGCGCTCCTCATGGCAATGGGCGATGGGCGTGGCAGGATGCTGGGGTCAAAAGGTACACCCATTTGAATTAACAGTTACTATTAT
>CAMBUC010000159.1 GCA_945871045.1 uncultured bacterium | reverse complement strand
CACTCATCTCATAATACCTGATATTCATACCATTCACCCTTTCTGCCATTTTTGACCTCCCATTCACTCAGGAAATCATCATAAACTTAGAAAATCCTGTCGAGTCAAGCACATCCATCACCTGATGCCTGACACCGGTCAGCCGCATCCTGCCCTGTCGGTTCATCCTCCGCTGGGCAGACAACAAGACAGACAATCCTGCCGAGGAGATATACTCCAGACCGGTCAGATCGATATTGAGTTCCGTGAGTTCGTAATAGGACTGTTCCAATTCATGTTCAAGCAATCGAGATGACTGTGTGTCCAGACGTCCTACTAATACAACTTCCATTGCATCACCAAAACGCTCTTTTTTGATAACCATAAAAATCTCCCTTCGCACAAGTGTATCAATCCACAGGTAGATGAATCAACACCTTTGTACCTCTTCCCAACTCTGAGCTGATCTCCATTGTGGCACTGCACTGTCCCCAGAGCCGTTTACGTACATTTTCAATACCGACACTTGTTATACTGTTATCTTCCATATACGATCGCACATCAAAGCCCACTCCATCATCCGAAATCATGATCTCGTGCGCTGTCTGTGTACGCCTCGTGCGGATCACCAGTGTTCCGCCGTTATCGGATTTTGCCAGACCGTGCTGCACCGCATTCTCCACCAGCGGTTGAAGTGTCAGCGGCGGCAGCATAAAACCGTTGTCACTGATATCATAAATCACATTTAATTCATCTCCCATGCGCAGCTTTTCCAGTTCAAGATACCGCTCCACATGTCGCAGTTCTTTATCCAAAGGCACAAGCGAACGGCTGATCAGCGAATCCATATTTCCCCGGAGAAATAAGGAAAAATCACCCAACGCCCGTTTTGCAGTGCCAGGATCCTTGTCACACAGATACATGATCGTATTCAGTGTATTATATAAAAAGTGGGGCTGGATCTGGGAGATCACGACTTGTATCTTCATGTCGTTGATCTCGCGTTCCTGCTCCACCACCTGTTTCGACTGCCCAATGACAACAGCTGCAAACAGAAACATCAACGCAACGGTATCCATGATCTGAAGCATAGATATCCCATAAAAAAAGGATTGCCAGATGATCGCACACAAGGGCATGAACAGATAGACATATAACGCGATCAATTGCTGCTTTTCGAATCTGTTACGGTAACGTATCAACATCCACAATTCCAGAAACATTCCGCTAAATGCAACAACATGAGAAAGCAAAAACCAGTCTGCACGCTCATAATGATTTGTTGCATCAAAGCAATAGATCAGCGGATAGAACTGGTTGATCGCGATCAATGCCATTCCGGTACATGCGATGCCCCATGCCACTGCCAACTGCGGGGCTTTTTTTCTTCTGATCCCGATGCACGCACACAGATAACCGGTAAAAACAATGATCATGGAATAATTCAGTACATAAACTGCCGCATTGCTGATACGTACCATATAATAGCCCACTGTAGTCTCATTCCCGCGATAGATCCATGCCAGAGAATCAAATAGCAGCACCATTGCCTGTGTAACAAACAAAGCAGCCAGCCACAGCATTTTTCCCTTCTTCTTTTCTGTTGAAAGATACACCGCTGCCGCCGCCAAAAGACAAAACAGTACACCCCATATTTCAAATGCAACATGCACCTGCCAGTTTCCTGTCATCTGTCCTTCCTCCAAATTTATTCATGTGGGATCCCACCGTTCTTATTTGACGCAAATTCCAGACTGCCATGGGTGACCTCTGCCCAACTGTACTGGGACATGTATTCCCCCCGGTATGCATTGATCCCAGTCGGTTTTCCTTCGATCCAGTCATAATAATCGCATTCAATTTGATCCGGATTGATTCCGCAGCCTCCCCACTTACTTACAAACACCTCCCCGCATCCAGCCTCCTCAAAGGCGGTCTGGAGATCCTTTCGAAGTTTCTGGATGTAGGAAAGATGCGATTCATCCGATTCCCAAAGCACACTCATCAGTTCTTTATTTGTGCAGACCGCTCCCTCGCGATCGATCAGATAAGCCAGCAGTTCCTTTGTTTTATTGTAATGAAAGGACATCGGCTCTCCGTTCAGATAGACTTCAAAATTGCCGAAGGCCTTAACCTGCAACTTTTTTTCGCTCTTTGGCGTTATTGGATGCCGCAGATTATCCAGTTCCTCCCGGATCATGTCCGGAAAGATAGGCTTCATCAGATAACCGCTGGCATGTAAGGAAAAGGCTTCCCCCGAATATTCACTGTATCCGGTGGTAAATATGATATTTGCCTTGGGATGAAGTCGCTTGATGCGCTTCGCCAGCGTAATTCCATCCATTTCCTTCATCTCGATATCCAGAAATGCGATCTCACAGGACTTTTCCCGCACCGCCTCCAGTGCCTCTGATGGTTTGCGAAAACCCAGCACCTCAGCATCCGGAAGAAGTTGTTTGATCTGCTCCACAATGGAAGCCAGCGCCAGTTTTTCATCATCAACTGCAAGTATTGTCATTCTTTTCTACCTTTCCTGTGACCATAGTTTCTTACATCTGTACCCATGATCCACACTCCCTGTTTTTTCAATATCATTTCACCAAACGACTACGTTCATTATACTCTTGAAAAGCAGACAAAAGATGGACAAAGAAAGGGAATCTTTGAAAATCTTTCAAAAATCCCCCCTGCTAATTCCAACATACGATTGATAAAGACTATTCGCCTGTCTCTGCCGGTACCGTATAGACAGATTTTCCAAAGCCAAGAATGCAGTCAAAGATCATAGGCAAAAAGAACAGTCCCACTGCAGTACCGATTCCCCTGCCATACGCCCGGGATACACGTCCGCACTGCTTTACCATGATCACAATCGAAGCAATACCAAGGATGATTGCGATCAAAGTAAGGATCAGATTGTCCGAGTTTAGTTTGTTTACGATCACACCACCAAGATCAACCGCGATCCATATCCAAAACATTTTTGCATTCCAGCAGCGTTTGTACAGGATATACAGATTATAGATCGGGATCCACGCCTTCCAAGCAGGTTCACCTGCTTTTCGAAACATCCTTCCAAGTCCCACGGCTGATATTATATAGTAGAGCAGCGAAATCACCAACAAGGCAATCACCACCGCTCCGGTAAACAAACCCGCCAAAACCCATTCCTGATCACTTAATGTACTCATAACACATATTCCTCCTATTTGTATGTTTTTTAAGAATGATCACAGAAAAAAGTGTCTTACGCCTTTTCCTACCATTCTTTCATAACCAGTCTAACAGAGGAAAGCGGACAAAAGATGGACAAAAAAGAGGATTTTTGAAAATTCTTTCAAAAATCCCCATGACAAAGGGCGCTCCTCGTGGCAATGGGCGATGGTCGTGGCAGAAGGAACGTCCCTACAAATACAGCAATTGTGCATATTCTCCCAGCGCTTCCTTGAAGGACACCTTCTTGTCTTTTGTCAGTTCCAACTGGAGCGCGCGCACCAGTGTCTTCATCCCCACCGGCTGCCCCTCGGACGCTGCAAAAAAGGCTGCGTTGAGGACCACGTTTTTGATCTGTCCGCCGGAAAATTCGAACTGTCTGCTCAGATAATCAAAATCAATATTTTCCTGAGGAACCTCTTCGGAGAACGATGACTGCCAGATCTCTTTTCGGGTGGCCACATCCGGTATCGGGAAGTGAATCACAAATCGAATGCGACGCATAAATGCCGCGTCAATATTCTGTGCAAAATTTGATGAAAAGATGATGATCCCGTCAAATTCCTCCATCCGCTGTAATAAATAGGACACCTCTGTGTTGGCATATTTATCCTTGGACTCTTTGACCTCGCTTCGCTTTCCGATAATGGCATCCGCCTCATCAAAAAAGAGGATCATGTTACTGCGTTCCGCTCTCTGGAATACTTCTTCCAGTCTCTTTTCCGTCTCACCAATGTATTTGTCCACCATCTGTGACAGATCCACCTTAAACAGCTCAAGTCCTAAAATACCGGCCATCACGTGGACCGCCATCGTCTTTCCGGTACCGGGAGGTCCTGTGAACAATGCACTGACACAAGTTCCATAGGAATAGCGACTCCGCAGATTCCAGTCATCCATGACAAGCCTCCGCTGTTCTACCTGTGCGCAGATATCCTTGATGATACGCTTTTGTGATTCCTCCAGTTTCAGGTCATCATAGGTATAATGTGTCTCCACACGCTTGATATTATCGTATCTGCCGTCATCCAGCAGTTCATAGCAATACCGGAACACCTCCCGGCTGTCGATCTGTCGATCCTTTGCAACAGTCGCCATACGCTGTGCTACCTGCCGGATCCGTCCGGTGGGAAGTTTCATTTTTACAGTCAGTTCACTGCTGGGCAGTACGCCTTCACCCAAATATTTTTTTCCGAAGTATTCCCAGGCTGCAAAATTCTCATCCCGGTCTCCCGCTTTACACTCTCCTGCAAGGACCACAGCATCCAGCATGGGCACCAGTTTCACACCCTGCTCCGCAGTCACAAATAACGGACGCGCAGAGGGCTTTTCTCCTACATTCAATTTCCATGCATACTGAAGAGTTTTCTCATATTCATCTGTGATGATCTTCAACTTACTGATCGTCTCCGGCCGGCTCGGAAGTCCCGTCACTGCCAGTTCTACCGGTTCTAATAATACTTCCCGCAGCAGTTTTCGAAACTGCATCAGCAGACTGTCCATATCTCCCAGAAATGCTGCATCGGCCATCAAAAGACGTAACTCGCAACGATCCGCGATCCGGCGCAATAAAAATCTGCGCCCGCTATACGGCTCTCCCGTCACAGACAGCACGCTGATCCGCTCCGGCTGACCATGATCTTTTGTCTGTAAAAACTGACCGGTCATCCGCTCTAAAAGCCCTTCCCGAAAGGACGGTTCTTCCTCCTGCTTCGGTTCATACCACTCCACAAACCGTGGACTGAGCAGCGAAAGGTCTGATCCGCCATTCAGCCAGTCGATCAGACGGTCATCCGCTCGAAGAGCTGCCGTCATAAAATTTCTCACCGGATATTCGGCCTGCAAGAGCAGTTCCACGCGGCGATAAGCTTCCTTTGTCTCTGTATAATAATCCAGCACCTCTTTTTCGCCGCAGACCAGCCGGGCTGCCAGTTCGATGGTTGCCCCGGTGCCTGTCCCTTTACAGATCTGTTCAAAGATCCCCCCCGCCTGCCGCTCCATATAATAAAGCACTGCCAGCTGTACACATACAAATGCGATCTCCCCGGGCAGTTCCTCCGGGCGCAGCAACAGGAGCAGCCGCTGCTGCTCCCGTCTGCCCGGAACATCCTCATCCGCTCCGTCTTCACCGGATTCGCAAAACAGGCTGTCCAGATAAACATTCGTCAATG
>CAMBUC010000158.1 GCA_945871045.1 uncultured bacterium | reverse complement strand
TTACGCTGCCGGCGGATGAATTTGTCCGACAGACCGGGACTGTAGGGGCGATGAAGCTGGCATTTGACGCCGCTCCTGAGCGCTACGACGAGGTGGAGCAGTGGGTGCAGGATTATTGTGAGACTGTGGATCCGGATATGGACTACCGATCCAAGAGTACGTATACAGAGGAATTCCATAAGACGCAGCAGATGTTTCTCATGGTAGGATGTAGTATGAGTGCGATCCTGGCACTGATCGGTATCTTGAATTTTATCAATGCCGTTATCACATCTATACAGACGCGCCGCAGGGAATTCGCAGTCCTGCAGTCCGTTGGCATGACCGGAAAACAGCTTTGTCTCATGTTAATTGGAGAGGGCATTTGTTACATCGGCGGCACAGCACTCTTTACACTGACTTTGGGCAGCCTGCTTGGCTATGTATTGGTCTATGCGATCGCAAACCAGATGTGGTTTTTTACCTATCACTTTGTGATCGCTCCGGTGCTTCTCGTGTTTCCGGTACTGTTTATCCTTGCCGTGCTCATTCCGTCTGCCTGCTACCGGCAGATGAGCAAACAGAGTGTGGTAGAGCGGCTTCGGGAGGCAGAAAATTAGCGTGACGCGGGGACGTTTCTTCTGCCACGCCCATCGCCCATTGCCATGAGAAGCGCCCTTTGTCCCGCTCTGATAAAAAAGAATGCGCTTTGCGCATTCTGCCGGAGGCTTTTGTCGTATAGGAGACGAAGTTTCCTATACGATGAAAAAGAAAACCCGCATCGCCAGTTGCGCGATGCGGGTTTGAAGTGCCGAAAAACCAATATTAGTAGTTCTCTGCGTGAACCTCGAAGTAACTCTGGGGATGATTGCAGACAGGGCATTTGTCGGGAGCATTGGTGCCCACAACGATATGTCCGCAGTTTCTGCATTCCCAAACCTTTACTTCGCTCTTAGCGAAAACAGCAGCAGTCTCAACATTCTTTAAGAGTGCGCGATAACGCTCTTCATGATGCTTTTCAATCTCGCCTACTGCGCGGAATTTTGCAGCTAACTCAGGGAAGCCCTCAGCCTCAGCGGTCTTTGCGAAGCCCTCATACATGTCGGTCCACTCATAGTTCTCGCCGTCAGCAGCAGCGCCCAGATTTGCAGCGGTGTCGCCAAGTCCATTTAACTCCTTAAACCACATTTTTGCGTGTTCTTTCTCATTGTCGGCAGTCTTTAAGAAAAGCGCTGAGATCTGCTCATAGCCCTCTTTCTTTGCAACAGATGCAAAATAGGTATATTTATTTCTTGCCTGTGACTCGCCTGCAAAGGCTGCCTCCAGATTCTTCTCGGTCTGTGTTCCTGCGTACTTGTTTGCAGGCTTTGCCTCTGCGATCTTCTCAAATGCAGATGCCGGCTGCTTACAGATCGGGCAGGTGAAGTCTGCCGGAAGTTCGTCTCCTTCATGAATATAACCACATACTTTACATTTCCACTGTGCCATTTTTTTGTCTCCTTTATGATTTGATTTTAATTTAGTGCTTTTATCCTCGTAAGATGTGTGCAGCATTTTTTCTGCCATCTCGCTGAGAGGTTTGCCGTAAAATGCTTCGTAAAGTTGCTTGATGGACGGGTTTTCATGACTCTTTCGAAGGGTCATCTCAGCGTCCTTTTTGTACAGACTGCTGATCCGTGCCTTGCGCACCTCGTCGGCATCCTTCAAGAGATCCTTCGGCTGCCCGCCGCCACCGATACATCCGCCGGGGCAGGTCATGACCTCTATAAAATGATATTGTTTGTCACCCTGTTTCATGCGTTCGATCATCTTTCGCGCATTGGCAGTTCCGTAGACGACTGCCACATTCACATCCAAATCACCGATCTGTAACGATGCCTCGCGGATGCCTTCATAGCCGCGCACCGGCTGAAGATCGTAGAGCTGTGCGGGTGCTTCCTTGCCGGTAATATACTCATAGGCGGTTCGAAGTGCAGCTTCCATGACGCCTCCGGTATTGCCAAAAATAACACCTGCGCCCGATGCTTCACCCATAAGATTGTCGTAGGCAGAATCAGGCAGGGAAGCAAAATCTATGCCTTCCTCCTTCGCCCACAGAGCCAGCTCTCTGGTGGTAAGTACAAAATCCATGTCCCGCATATCGGGATCGCCATAATAGTTGCCGGCATCGTGCATTTCCGGTCTGCGGATCTCAAATTTTTTGGCAGTGCAGGGCGTCAGCGCCACGTTGACGATCTTCGTCGGGTCAAGATTCATCTTTTTTGCAAAATAGGTCTTGATCGTCGGCCCCTGCATGCCGATGGGGCTCTTTGCAGTAGAGAGATTGGGGATCAGCTCGGGATAATACATTTCTGTGAACTTGATCCACGCAGGGCAGCAACTGGTAAACTGCGGCAGCGGCGCGGTCCCTTTGGTAACGCGCTCGATCAGCTCGCTTGCCTCCTCGACGATCGTTAGGTCT
Organism: uncultured bacterium; assembly: GCA_945871045.1. Lineage (GTDB taxonomy): Bacteria > Bacillota > Clostridia > Lachnospirales > Lachnospiraceae > W0P33-017. The sequence continues at coordinate 2,930 of CAMBUC010000158.1, read as the reverse complement.
GCCGCAAAATTGGTATCCAGCACATAACTGACACCAAGTTTGCGGAGCAGTGCCACCATCTTTCCTTCTACAAATTCGCCGTCAGCCATGCCGAATTCTTCACCAAGGGCGGCGCGGACGGAAGGAGAAGTGCTGACGATCACGATCTGATCCGGGTTCTTTACCGTCTTGCGGATATCCGGGTATTCATACCGCTCCGTGATACTGTCCGGCGGACATACATTGGCACATTGCCCACAGTGAATGCAGATAGCTTCACCGCCTGTCTGCTCCAGTGTGTAAGTACCGTGTACGCCGATGTCCTGCGTGCAGACATTCTTACACATACCGCATTTGATACATTTGTCTTCGTCTCTGATGATGCTGGGGTTGTCAGGTTCGATGGGAACTCTGACATCCAAAGGCAGATGATTCATGACTTGTCACCTCCGTTTTCTTTTGTTAGACATTCCGTACAAATATAGTTGATCTTCAGGTCGTAGGAGATCATCGGAACGCCGATCTGTTTTTGCAATTTTTCAGTCAGATCCTCCAGTGTGATATCAGATAATCTGCCGCAGGTTTTACAAACGAGATGGTCATGGTGGACCGTCTTGTCATAGCGGTCCGGGCAGCCCTCGATGCAGACCTTTCGGATCAGGCCCTGCTCATAAAGGGAGGAAAGATTATTATAGACCGTTGCAAGTACTGCTTTTGAATTTTTTTCCCGCAGGCGCAGATAGATCTGTTCCGCTGTCAAGTGCTCTGTGGAATTGTTAATAATGTCCAAAATCTTTTGTGCATTTTTTGTCATAACAGATCCTCTGAAAATATATTTAGAATAATTCTAATTATATTTTACCATGATTTTCCTGAATGTCAAGATGTTTTTCGGAGGGAAAAATGATTTGATACGATATCAAATTTTAGAAATGAAAACTTAAAAAATGTCGTTTTGCACCGTAATCATGTCGTTTCGCGCCAATTTAATTGCAAATCGCATTTCATCAAATATAATATAGTTCGGATGAAAGGGAAAAGGAAGAAGCCTCAGGAGATCTGCTGAAAAAGCAGAATGCTTTGATCAGATACTGCCTGAGCAGGAAAGCCTATATGAAGATACTATACTTTGATTTATCCGCGGTTCTTATTATGGTTATTATGATCGCGGTTTTATTTCTACACAAAATTCGGGGAAGCAGGACCAATAAATTGTTGATGGCAATTTACATAAACGTCTTGCTTACTACGATTTTTGACTTGTGGTCAGAGGCATATAACATCTGGTTTTTGGCACAGGATTCGGATTCCGCATTCCGCTATATGCTGTATTATGGATATTTTCTCAGCCGTAATCTGATACCGCCCCTGTTTCAGCTTTATCTTTGCTCGGTTACGGATACCTGGCATATTTTGAAAAAGCGCAGATGGATGCAGCTACTGTTTGCGGCACCGTATCTTATGGTCTGTCTGCTGCTGTTTTTCAATCTGTTCTGCCACAATGTATTCTATTTTGATCAGAATCTGATCTATACCAGAGGTCCTTTGTTCTATGGACTGCATTTCTGTGCGTTTTTATATTTTGTAACAGGAATTGTATTTTTGCTCATCTACAGGAAAGTCCTTGCCATTGATAAGTTTCTGGCATTGCTATGCTTTTATCCATGGAATTTGGTTGCCATCATGATTCAGGCTTTTATCCCCGAGTATTTGGTGGAGATGTTCCTGAATACCATGTCGCTTTTTCTGGTTTCCAACGTGGTGCAGCGGTTGGAAGAATTGATCCATCCGCTCATCGGAATACGAAGCCATATTGCTTATACATCAGATATGAAAAAAGCGCTTTATCTGCGAAAACCGGTGCGTGTGCTCCTTGCGAAGATTGTCAATTATGAGTCCCTGCTTACCATATTGGGCTATGATGCCTGCAACTGCCTCATGAAGCAGATTTCAGAACAGATGCAAACCGCTTTTCACAGCAAACACCATTCAGCCGATCTCTATTATCTGGAAAACGGCCTGTTTGCAGCAGTATCTGAATCAGAGAATCCGGAATATGATCGAAACGCAGCCTTGTGTTTTTCGGACTCCATTCATGGCGGTGTTCAAATGGGAAAGTTGGAACTGGAAATGAATGCTTGTCTGTGTGTGTTCCGATGCCCTCGGGATTTTGAAGACTACGAGAAAATGATGTCCTTTGTAAACACATTTTCTTCCTTTCTTCCGGCAAATGGGGTGGTTACCTTTTTGGAGGATGAAAATGATAAGCAGAAGTTCAGTTTCCATTTGAGAAATGAGATTGACAAGATCGTGAGCAAAGCCATCGAGGAAAATGGGTTTGAGATGTATTATCAGCCGATCTATTCGGTTTCCAAAAAGCGGTTTACTTCTGCGGAAGCCCTGATCCGTCTGTTCGATGAGAAATATGGCCCTATTTCGCCGGAGTTGTTTATTACGGCTGCGGAAAAGAACGGCACTATTCTTCAGATCGGAGAATATGTTTTGGACAGCGTCTGCCGCTTTGTCGCGGAGTGTTCCCGAAAGGGACTTCCCATCGAGTATATAGAGTTAAATTTGTCTATGAAGCAGTGTGTGCAGACGGATCTGGCAGATAAAGTGCTCTATTATTTGAAAAAATACAATCTCAATCCAAAACAGATCAATCTGGAGATAACAGAAACGGCCGCGAATACGGCGCAGGATATTGTGGAAGAGAATATCCGGGCGCTTTCTGAACAGGGCATTGCATTTTCTCTGGATGATTACGGCACGGGATACTCCAATCTCAGCAGAGTGATTGGTCTGCCGTTCCATATTGTTAAGATAGACAAAAGCATAACGGATAAGGTTTTTGACAGCAAGATCAACACCATTCTGAAAAACAATGTCCGTCTGCTGAAGGAAATTGGGAAGGAGATCGTAGTGGAGGGTGTAGAAACAGAAGCCGCTTT
>CAMBUC010000157.1 GCA_945871045.1 uncultured bacterium | reverse complement strand
TGGAGATCGCTTCCCAGACCAACTTACTTTCTTTGAATGCAGCCATCGAAGCTGCTAGAGCAGGAGAGAGCGGTCGCGGTTTTGCTGTCGTTGCCGGTGAGATCGGTAATCTGGCAGAGACCTCTCAGGCGACGGCCTCTGATATTCAGGGACTGTGCAAGGATGCCGATGAAAGTATCCGGATCGTTGAGGAATGTTTTGATAACATCATGGAATTTATGGATACAACGGTTATGAAAGAATTTGAGGCATTCGCTGAGATCGCAAAAGAGTACAGCGCTTCCGTAAATTCTTTGAAGCAGGGCATCGAGTCATTGGATCAGTCCACGGTAGTCTTGTCTTCTTCTTTGGAGGATATCTCAGACCGTGTTTCTTCGGTGAAGAAGATCACCTCCGAAAACGATATTGCCATCAATATCATTGCTGAGAAAAACGGTACGACTTCCAGCATCGCAGAAGAGATCCAGCATCAGTCTGATCGCAACAAGGAATTGGCAGGCCAGCTGGAAAAGATCTTAAAACATTTTACATAAAAATGAATTTTTCAAGAGGTGACAAGAAAAAATGCTTGACACCTCTTTTTTATTGTAGTATGATAGCAAAGGTTTGAAAGAAAAGGTGTGTGGATATGGCATCAGATATGGAACCGAAAGTAAAGCAGGCGTATCTCTACGACTTTTATGGTGAACTTTTGAATGAACATCAAAGAAGGATCTTTGAGGCCTTTGTGTTTGATGATCTTTCCCTTGGGGAGATTGCTGAAGATCAGGATATTTCCAGACAGGCAGTGCATGATCTGGTCAAACGGTCCACAAAAAAGTTAGAGGAATACGAAAACAAACTGCATCTCATGGAACGTTTTCTGGAACTGCGTGAAAAAGCAGTCAGCATACAACAGTGTGCAGAAGCCTATGAAAAAAGCCGTGAGGAACAGTTTCTTGCGAAGATCAAAGAACTCTCCGGTGAGATCATAAAGGAATTGTAGTATATGGCATTTGATGGTTTATCAGAAAAACTGCAAAATGTGTTCAAGAATCTGCGAAGCAAAGGACGTTTGACGGAGGAAGATGTAAAAACAGCCTTAAAAGAAGTCAAGATGGCACTTTTGGAAGCGGATGTGAATTTTAAGGTCGTGAAGCAGTTCACAAAAACCGTTCAGGAGCGGGCGATCGGTTCGGACGTGATGAACGGCTTGAATCCCGGACAGATGGTCATTAAGATCGTAAACGAAGAGATGACCGCACTGATGGGTTCGGAGAAGACAGAGATCGCCTTTCGCCCCGGCAAGGAGATGACCGTCATTATGATGGCCGGTCTTCAGGGAGCAGGTAAGACGACAACCACTGCCAAACTCGCAGGAAAGTTCAAACTGAAGGGCAAACGGCCGCTTCTCGTAGCCTGTGATGTGTATCGCCCGGCGGCGATCGAACAGTTGCAGATCAACGGAGAAAAGCAGGGCGTGGAAGTCTTTTCCATGGGAGACAAACAGTCTCCGGTGGATATTGCAAAAGCAGCCATCGAGCACGCCCATAAGAATGACCTGAATTTAGTGATCTTAGATACTGCCGGCCGTCTTCATGTGGATGAGGACATGATGGCAGAACTTGTAGCCATTAAGGAGCAGGTAGATGTGGCACAGACGATCCTCGTTGTGGATGCCATGACCGGACAGGATGCAGTCAACGTGGCAAAGACCTTTGACGAGACCATCGGCATTGACGGTGTGATCCTGACAAAACTGGACGGCGACACCAGAGGTGGTGCAGCGCTTTCTATCCGGGCAGTGACCGGCAAACCGATCCTTTATGTAGGTATGGGTGAGAAACTTTCCGATCTGGAGCAGTTTTATCCCGACCGAATGGCTTCCCGTATCTTAGGTATGGGTGATGTGCTCACTCTGATCGAGAAGGCACAGGCAGAGTTAGACGATGATAAGGCAAAGGAAATGGAACAGCGCCTGAAAAAAGCGGAGTTCTCCTTTGACGATTATCTGGAGTCCATGAACCAGATGAAAAAACTGGGTGGGCTTTCCAGTGTACTTGGTATGATGCCCGGTATGGGCGGCGCGCAGTTGGCAGAGATTGAAAATGCCATGGATGAAAAAAAGATGGCGCGCATCGAAGCGATCATTTATTCCATGACCCCGCAGGAGCGTGCGAATCCGAATGTGTTAAACCCCAGCAGGAAACGCCGTATCGCAAATGGGGCCGGGGTGGACATCTCAGAAGTCAACCGTCTGGTGAAGCAGTTTGAACAGGCGCGTAAGATGATGAAGCAGATGCCCGGAATGATGAAAGGAAGAGGCGGTAGAATGGGAAGATTTAAGTTCCCGTTTTAACCATAGAAAAAATGTAAATCATTCAAGGAGGTGAAAGGAAATGGCAGTAAAGATCAGATTAAAGAGATTAGGACAGAAGAAGGCTCCTTTCTATAGAATCGTTGTTGCAGATTCAAGAACCGCACGTAACGGACAGAGCATCGATGAGATCGGAACATACGATCCCACTAAGGATCCCAGCGAGTATCATGTAGATGCAGAGGCAGCTAAGAAGTGGTTAGCAAACGGAGCACAGCCTACTGAGACTGTTGCAAAGATTTTCAAGTTAGCTGGCATCGAGAAATAAGTGAGGTAGACCTATGAAGGAATTAGTGGAAGTCATCGCGAAAGCCTTGGTCGATTACCCGGATCAGGTTACAGTCACAGAGACAGAAACTGATAAGTCTATCGTTGTGGAACTTCGAGTTGCACAGTCCGATATGGGGAAGGTGATCGGTAAGCAGGGTCGTATTGCAAAAGCAATCCGTTCTGTTGTGAAGGCGGCAGCCTCAAAAAGTGAAAAGAAAGTTATTGTGGATATCATGCAGTAGCTAAGAGGGATACGCATACTTTAGAGTATGCGTTTTCTTTTATCGTGTAGGAGACGTTGTATCCTATCCGATAAAAACCCACCGTCAGGATGCGTGACAGCGCATCCTATGATCAGAGAAAGGAATAGCATATGGAAAATTTATTGCAGGTAGGTGCAATTTTAGATACACATGGACTCCGCGGCGAAGTAAAGGTATTTCCTACCACCGATGATCCGTCGCGCTATGATGATCTGAAAGAAGTCGAACTTCTTACCAAAGAGGGAAACTATCTCCATCTGGAGGTGGAGCGCGTTCGTTATTTCAAAAATCTTGTCATCGTAAAATTTAAAAACTATGATAATATCAATGAGATTGAGCAGTATAAAAAATGCAATCTATACGTAACCCGGGAAAACGCGGTGGAACTGGAAGCGGATGAGTATTTTGTGGCAGACCTCATTGGATTGACTGCGAAGAGTGATGAGGGTGAGGTGCTTGGTACCTTGTCCGATGTACTAACGACCGGTGCCAATGATGTGTATGTGATCAAATGTGCAGACGGAGAGGAACTGTTAGTGCCTGCCATCCATGACTGTGTGCAGGAGGTCAATGTGGAGGATGGGTATGTTGTGCTTCATTTACTGCCCGGACTTCGCGATCTGAACAAATAGGTAATTGCGAAACTTCTTCATAAGTATATAGGGAATGCGAGACATCATGTGCTCGCATGAACCCCAAATGTAACGTAAATAGTTTCGCAATTGCCTAAATCAAATTGAGTCGAAAAGGATAGCAGCATGAATTTTCATATTTTGACTTTATTTCCGGATATGGTGGCACAGGGGCTGCACACAAGCATTATCGGCCGGGCGGCACAAAAAGGCCTTGTGACCATCAACTGTGTAAATATCAGGGATTATACATTAGACAGACATAAAAAAGTAGACGATTACCCGTATGGCGGAGGCGCCGGCATGGTCATGCAGGCACAGCCGGTGTATGACGCCTGGAAGGCGATCGTAGATGAGATCGGTTACAAGCCGCGCACGGTTTACCTGACCCCTCAGGGAAGCGTATTTTCACAGCCGCAGGCGAAAGAACTGGCTTTGGAAAAGGATCTGATCCTGTTATGCGGACATTATGAGGGCATCGATGAGCGTGTGCTGGAAGAGATCGTAACTGATTATGTTTCCATCGGAGACTATGTTCTGACCGGAGGAGAACTTCCGGCCATGGTCATGGTGGATGCCATCAGCCGCATGGTTCCGGGGGTGCTTACCAATGATGAATCCGGCAGCACGGAATCTCTCGAAGGAAATCTGCTGGAGTATCCCCAGTATTCCAGACCGGAGGAGTGGAACGGGAAAAAGGTTCCGGCGATCCTTTTGTCCGGCGATCATGCGAAGGTGGACGCATGGCGCAGGGAGCAGTCCATCCTTCGCACGGCACAGCGTCGTCCGGATCTTTTGGAAAAGGCGCAGTTAACGGTGAAAGAGCAGGCATTTCTGGCAAAATTGCAAGAAGAAAAATAGGTTTTACGTCAACAGGAATCGACAACATTCTTTGTACCCATCTGTTAGGATAGCACTACAATATGAAAGGTGGTGTTGTCTATGACGTACGAAGAATATTGTGAGATGTATGAAAAAGGTTACGATGACGTGCGCAGGTAAATCGATGCAAAGCGCATGAAAAGTGAAAAAACACAAAAAAAAGTACTTGCAAAGCAGCGTGCAATCTGATAAAATTTGACTGTTGTGAAAAAGGCGATGGTCCTCTGGAACTGAAGGCAGACACAGCGTCTGCGGAAGGAATGGTGCAGTGTCCAAGAACATCAAGACAATCAGGAGGTCACAAAAATGAATAACACAGAAATCATCAAGAACATTGAGTCAGCTCAGATGAAAGAGCAGATTCCCGAGTTTCACGTAGGTGATACCGTAAAAGTTTACGGAAAGATCATCGAGGGAAACCGTGAGCGTATCCAGGTATTCGAGGGTACTGTATTAAAGAGACAGGGAAGCAGCAACCGTGAGACTTTCACAGTTAGAAAGTTATCTAACGGTGTTGGCGTAGAGAAGACCTGGCCGTTACACTCTCCTAACGTAGAGAAGATCGAAGTTGTCCGTCGTGGTAAAGTACGTCGTGCAAAATTGAACTACTTACGTGGTCGTGTAGGAAAATCAGCGAAGGTAAAAGAGTTGGTTAAATAAGAACTGTGTAAAAGACGGAGGGACAAGTACAAAGGTATTTGTCCCTTTTTTCATCTTGTGCTACAATAGATGAAAATGAGTCAGGAGGAACGATATGGCGCGGCGCAGGAAAGGCTTGAATTTTAGAAAAAAGAAGCGGGAACTGAATATCCCATTGCTTCGCGAGATTTCCATCTGGATCGTGGAGATCGCCATCGCAGTAGCGCTTGCAGGCGTGATTGTATATTTTGTCGGTGTCCGGACTACGGTGGTAGGCCAGTCCATGAGTGAACAGTTGCAGGACGGGGATCAGGTATTGATCAATCGTTTTGTTTATA
>CAMBUC010000156.1 GCA_945871045.1 uncultured bacterium | reverse complement strand
CGATGGCGATCACTGCATTTAAAAACGAGCAGGTTGGGCGTATCATATTGACACGCCCGGCGATCGAGGCAGGAGAAAAACTTGGATTTTTACCGGGTGATCTGCAAAGCAAGATCGATCCCTATCTGCGTCCTTTGTATGATGCGCTTTATCAGATCATGGGAGCGGAGAGTTTTTCAAAAAATATGGAAAAAGGGTTGATCGAGGTTGCCCCTCTTGCTTATATGCGCGGACGTACGCTGGATAATTCGTTTATCATTTTGGATGAAGCACAGAATACGACACCGGCACAGATGAAAATGTTTCTGACCCGTATTGGTTTTGGTTCCAAAGTTGTAATTACAGGTGATGCATCGCAAAAAGACCTTGCGCCGGGGGCCAAGAGCGGACTGGATGTGGCACTTCGCGTATTGAAACAGGTGGAGGAGATTGCCGTATGCGAACTGACCAGTAAAGATGTTGTCCGACATCCGCTTGTACAGAAGATCGTAAATGCCTATGATGCATATGAGAATGCGCAGGTTGAAAAAGAAAAGAAAAAAACAGCCGCGAAAAAAACGAGGAGTAAAAAGTCATGACAGAAAATGCATTTTCAGTAAAGCGCATAGGTAAACTGGCGTTGATGCTTTTATGTTCGATCCTTTTTCCGGTGATTTGCGGTATCCTGCAAAATGCCCGTCTGGATCATCTGATCCTTTGGGTAGTGATCTGTCTGATCTTATTTTTATGTTTTGTGCTTTATGTGGAGCGTGAACGCTTGTCCGGCAATCTGACGAGGGGGATCAGTAATGATTATTCGCTGCTCCTGTTTATTTATCTGAGTTGTCTGGCTGCCGCCTGCCTGTTTTCGCTGCTGCCTGTGTTTTGGGCTCCGATCATGTCCATCGGTATTTTGTGCAACGGTGCGTTTCAATCGAAACCTGGGACAATTCTGGGTGTATATTTTGCATTACTTGCGGCACTGTTTTCTGAGGGCGGGGAATACGTTATGGCAGCATATGTCTTGTTGTCGCTGGCAGGTCTCTTTTTGACAGAACTGTATATGGAGGAGAAACTTCGTTTATGGGTGGTTGTTCTGACGGTATGTCTGTCTGTGATCATACCGGTCTGCTGCAATTACCTTGCCACAAACGGACTGGCTGTTTGGACGCTTTTTGCATCGCTCTCTGGTAGTTTTCTGTCCTTGGCTGTCTTATCATTCATGCCAAGGCTTCGCCAAAGGGAATGCGCATCTGAGGAGATCAGTCTGGACACCATCATGGACGAGCAATATCATCTTCGAAAGGACATTGAGCGCTATTCTACCGTGGATTATAATCATGCGTTTCGGACATCTCAGGTTGCAGCCCATCTTGCAGCAGGCATCGGAGCTGACGAAAAACTTGCAAGAGCAGGTGGATTTTATTACCGGGTTGGAAAACTGGAAGGTGAACCATTTATCGAAAATGGTGTTCGATTGGCGCAGGATAATTGTTTTTCCAAACGTCTGGTAGATATTTTGGAAGAATATAATGGCCAGAAACGTCTGCCGGGATCTCTTGAAAGTGCCATCGTACAGATCGCAGATATGATCGTTACAAAATTTGACCTTTTGGACAAAGATACCTTTTCATCCAATTGGAACCGTGAAATTGTCATTTATCAGTCCATGAATGAAAAGTCAGCAGAAGGTTTGTATGATCAGTCAGGGCTTTCCATGAATCAGTTTTTATTGATCCGGGATCTACTCGTAAAGGAGGAATTACTCGTATGACAATACTTATAGAAGAAGAAACAGAGGTTTCTTTTGATTTCGATTACAAGACCTTGGCACAGGAAATGATAAATGCTGCTTGTGATGCGGAAAAATGCCCCTATGAGGCAGAAGTGAATCTGACACTGGTGGATCTGGATACCATCCATGGTATCAATAAACAATACAGACAGATCGATCGACCCACAGATGTACTGTCTTTTCCGATGCTAAACTATGAGGCACCGGCTGATTTTTCCCATGCGGAGGACTGTATAGAAGAAAATTTCAATCCTGATACGGGGGAACTTCTGCTTGGTGACATTATTCTTTGTATTGACAAAGTAAAAGAACAGGCGCTTTGTTTCGGACATAGTGAGAAACGTGAATTTGCGTTTTTGATCTTACATAGTATGCTTCACCTGTTTGGTTATGACCATGAGACGGAAGCAGAACGTGAGGCGATGGAGGCACGTCAGCGTACGATACTAGAACATATGGGTATCACAAGATAAATCGTAAAAAGGAAGGGTAAAGTAACATGAAGAAAAAATTGATATCAGGTTTATTGATCGCGATGACAGCGGCCATGTTTGTATGCGGCTGCGGAAAAAAGGAAGAGGCAGAGGTAGATGTCGTTGATCTGACAGTTCCGCCGGTTGCAGCAGAGGAACCGGAACCTGAAGAAGCAGAAGAACAAACGAAAGAAACCGGACACGAGGGAGAGGCACAGAGTTTATTGACCGGTGAGTGGATAGCAGAAGAACAAACGAAAGAGCGTCCGCTTGCCATGATGTTTGGTAATACAACGGATGCACTGCCTCAGTATGGAATCGGTCATGCAGATGTATTATATGAATGTCTGGTAGAAGGTGGATTGACCCGTTTGATGGGAATTTTTGATGATTATACACAGGCTCCGAAATACGGTTCTGTGCGCAGCTGCCGTTTGTATTATGCACATCTTGCCACCGAGTATGATGCGATTTATGCGCATTATGGTCAGGCGGACATCGCAAAAAGTTATCTGAATAGCGATGCGATTGATAACTTAAACGGTCTGGACGGTTCCGTAGAAAGTCTGATGTATTATCGTTCCGGTGATCGTCCTGCTCCGCATAATGTGTTCGCGAAACCGGATGGGATCAAGGCTGCGATTGAGAAAAAGGGGTATCGTACCACTTATAATGACGGATATACAGGGCATTTTCTTTTTACCGAAGAAGATCAGGTGACGCCTGATGGACAGGATGTCTATGCGATGCAAACGACCTATCCGGCCAGCAAGACATGGTTTGAATATGATGCCGAGAATGGTGTATATAAGCGTTTTCATTATAAGAAAGAACATATTGACGGAGAGACCGGTGAACAGCTCGCGTTTAAGAATGTGATCTTCCAGATCATTCCCGGAAGAGTGATCGATAAAAAAGGCCGTATGGAGTTTGATACGGTAGGATCCGGCAACGCCATCTACTTTACGAACGGTAAAAGCGAGCAGATTACATGGAAGAAAGCGGATCTCAAGTCTCCTTCTTTATTCTACAAAGAGAATGGTGACCAGCTTGTTATGAATCAGGGTAAGACAAGTATATGTATCATAACTTCTGATTCTGCAAATAATATTGGTATCTACGAGACTGCGGAGGCATGGAAGAACCGTTGATCCTCTGATTGAACGCAATAGTAAAATACAAAAGGATAACTTTTTATGGATCAGAAAACAAACAGGACAGTCAAAAAATCTAATAATTCCAGTTTTTTGGTGCAGGGTTCGATACTGGCGATCGCATCGATCGTCAGCCGGATCATTGGCCTTCTTTACAGAAGTCCTTTAACGGCGATTCTGGGTGATCTTGGAAATGATTATTATGCGACCGCTTTTGAGATTTATTCACTTTTGCTGTTGATCTCATCCATGAGTTTACCCCTTGCAGTATCAAAAATGGTTTCAGCAAGAGTTTCACAGGGACGGATGCGTGATGCGTACCGTGTATTTCAGGCTTCCCTTGGATTCGCGATCGTCAGTGGTCTGACAGCAGCTCTGGTTGTATTCTTTTTTGCCGATCAGTTTGCGACATTTTTAAAGACTCCCTTCTGTGTATTTGCACTTCGCGTGCTTGCACCGACACTATTTATCGTGGCGATCCTCGGCGTTGTTCGTGGGTTCTTTCAAGGACTTGGAACGATGATGCCCAGTGCGGTCTCACAGATCGTTGAGCAGATCATAAACGCCATCGTCAGTGTTGTGGCCGCATATTACTTGTTTGGGTATGGGGCAAAGATCGGAGCAGTACTCGGGGATACGAAAGAATACAGTGCCGCATTTGGTGCTGCGGGAGGTACACTTGGTACGGGAGCAGGGGCTCTCGCCGGATTATTATTTGTACTCTTTGTATATGCAGTATACAAGCGTGTATTGAAACGGAAACTCCGAAGGGAACGCGGTGTATCCTGTGAATCGTATGGAACGATTCTCCGTGTACTTGTGCTGACAGTCGTTCCGGTGCTGCTTTCTACCACTTTGTACAATCTCAGTGCCATTGTGGATCAGGCATTGTTTAAGAATGTTGCAAACCTGCAGGGATATACGGCGGATCAGATTCATACCTTCTGGGGTGTATTTGGCGGAAAATATCGTGTACTTTTGAATGTTCCAATCTCAATTGCGTCTGCAGTGGTTTCTGCAAGCGTACCTGCCATCACCGCTTCTTTTGCAAATAAAGATCTGATCGGTGTGCAAAAGAAGACCGGCAATGCGATTCATTACAGTATGGTTATTGCATTTCCCAGCGCAGTGGGTCTGGGGGTACTTGCATCTCCGGTCATGCAGTTGTTGTTTAATGATAGCACACCTTTGGCAGCGCATATGCTTCAGATCGGAGTGGTATCGGTTATCTTTTATTCGCTTTCTACCTTGTCAAACGGTATTTTACAGGGCATCAACCGCATGAAAGTTCCTGTCATTCATGCAGCAATCTCTTTGGTGCTTCAGGCAGGATTATTGGTCGCATTGATGTATCTGGCAAATTTAAATATCTTTGCTGTTATTTGGGCAAATACTTTCTTTGCACTTCTGATGTGTGTATTGAATGGATATAGTATTTATCGCTATATTGGTTTTAAGCAGGAAGTAAAGAAAACATTCCTGATCCCGGCCATCGCAGCAGGAGTGATGGGTGTTGCTGTCTACGTGGTATATATGGTCTTGCAGTTACTCTTAAAGATCAACGCTCTCAGTACGATCTTTGCCATAATGGTAGGCGGATGCGTATACTTTGTCCTTATGCTTGTGCTAAAAGGATTAAATGAGGAGGATCTCTTGTCCTTCCCCGGTGGCAGAAAACTGATCAGCCTCGGACAAAAAATGAATTTATTGTAAGTTAGTCCTTGTTTTGCATATTTTTCCGCATATTGGGTCATGCTATGTGTGGTGATCAATATGAAAAATAAAGAAAAACGATTTACAAAAATATATTTTGCATTTTCCGTGCTTCTTTTGACATCTGTATGTGTTGTAGTGTATACTTCTGTGAGAAATGGAAACCATGGGCAAAATCCATTTCCGGAATCGATTGTTGAGCAGAATACGCAAAAGATAGTAAACGAATCTGAAACTGTATTAGAGGCAGGTCGGATCCAACACAGTCCATGGACAGAAGCGGGATTGCC
>CAMBUC010000155.1 GCA_945871045.1 uncultured bacterium | reverse complement strand
AAGAGGGAAAGACAATGGTATTCAGCAGTATGATATTTCTGTGTGTCTTTTTGCCGATTGTATGGATCGTGTATGTTGTATTGCCAAAGCAGCTACGTAATTTGTGGCTGCTTTTGGCAAGTCTTTTTTTCTATGCATTTGGAGAACCGAAATATATTCTGATCATGTTGTTTTCAACGGTATTTGATTATTGCAACGGACGCGCGATCGCATTTGCAACGGAAAAAGGCAAACACGATACCTGGGGGCGGGCGATACTGGCCTTGTCTGTGACAGGTAACTTAGCGATCTTAGGTTTCTTTAAATATACGGATTTTGTGGTGGAAACGGTCAATCGGCTGGCGGGTACGCAGTTTGGATTATTGCAGCTGGCGTTACCCATCGGTATTTCATTTTATACATTTCAGACGATGTCCTATACCATCGATGTGTATCGGGGAGAGACACCGGCGCAGCGAAATATCATTTCCTTCGGCATGTATGTCTGCCTGTTTCCGCAGTTGATCGCGGGGCCCATCGTGCGTTATAAAGATGTACAAAAAGAGGTAGATGCGCGGAGTACTTCCATCGATGATGTGATGCATGGCTTGCAGCGTTTTTTACTGGGGCTGGGAAAAAAGGTGCTGCTGGCCAATCAGATCGGTGCGCTGTGGGATTCCATCAAAGTTCTCTCCGGCACGGATCTGAGTGTGGCGCTGGCATGGCTGGGGGCTGTTGCATTTACCTTTCAGATCTATTTTGATTTCTCCGGTTATTCGGATATGGCGATCGGACTTGGAGAGATGTTTGGCTTTCATTTTCCGGAGAATTTTGATCATCCCTATGAATCAAAAAGTATTACTGAATTCTGGCGTCGCTGGCATATGACGCTTGGAACCTGGTTTCGCGAGTATCTGTACATCCCTCTTGGCGGCAACCGTAAGGGAATGCCAAGGCAGATCATAAACCTGTTTGCCGTATGGTTTTTGACCGGATTGTGGCATGGAGCCGGTTGGAATTTCATACTCTGGGGATTGTATTATTTTATTCTGCTGGTACTGGAAAAATTAGTATTGCGCCGGGTGCTGGAAAAGATTCCAAACCTGCTCCGGCATCTGTATACGTTGTTTTTTGTTGTAGTCGGCTGGGTGATCTTTGCCTGTGATGATCTGGGGTTGCTTGGAACTTATTTAAAAACAATGTTTGGGATTGGGGCACCCCTTGGAAATGCGCTGGCACTCTATGAGTGGGATGTGCAGGCACCGTTTTTGCTCATATTAACGGTTGCAGCCACAACGATTCCCGTTCGCCTTGCAAAGCAATTAACCCGCGAAAGCCAACGGGCATCGCTGCTTGGCGTATATACGCTCATGCTGCTGGTACTTTCCATGGCGTTTCTTGTCAGTGGAAGTTATAATCCGTTCTTATACTTCCGGTTTTAAATATTTTTTATCGGTGCGTCCGCTTTAGGGGCACCATGTCTGCCCGATTGCCATGTTTACTGGGTGAATCACGAATATTCATCCATCGGTACCCCTGACCCGGACGCAAGGAACGTCAAAACGAGTGCTTCATTTGTAGTGAGAATGGCCAGCCGAAATCGAACGCAGTGGTCGAGGAGCATGTTTCCCAATGTAAGACCCTCGATAAGCGTCGGTACTTGGATTTTTCGAGTGAAGGATTTCACGATGGAAAATCCTTAGTATCCGCTACGCTTTATCGCGGAGTGAGAACGTGTCTTACATGGGAACATGTCCGAGACCACGTATGGCGTTCTGAACGGAGCGGGAGCGTGTTTGACATGAAAAGTGTTTTGACCATCGAGGCGTCAACTAAAAGCACAAGCACAGAAAAAATGTGGAGGATGTAAGATATGAACAAGAAAAAGCACCTGCAGTGGCTGTACGTGCTCATAGTGGTAGGTACCCTCGCAGCAGGCGGTGTCTCCGTTTTCGCGCTGCCGCAGAAAACCTACTCAGCGGCAGAAAATCGCTACCTCACAAAACTGCCCCGGATCACCATAGACGGGATCCTGACAGGAAACGTGCAGCGGGACCTGACAGAGGCAGCAAGTGATCAGTTCCCGCTGCGTGATCAGTGGATGCAGGTCGCAACCACCGCTCAGTACCTGTTGTATCATAGGCAGATCAATGGCGTGTATGTGGGAAAAGACGGTTATCTGTTCGAGAAAGTGCTGGACAGCGATCTTTCGGAAAAGAATTATGAGACCAACCTGCTTTATGTGACAGCGATGAAAGAAACCACAGATGCAGATGTATCCGTGATGCTCCTTCCGTCCCCGGGAACGGTATTAAAAGAAAAACTGCCGAAAAGAGCCGTGCTTTATGATGCACAAAACTATGAAGCAAAAGGTGCGCAGATCTGTGAGGCAGAAAGCGTGCGTTTCATCCAGACAAGGGATGAATTAGAGCGGGCTGCAAGAGAAAGTTTTGATGATATCTATTTTCACACCGATCATCATTGGACCACTTATGGAGCCTATATCGGTGCCAAAACCTATCTTGGGACCCAGCACATAACACTCCCGGAACAGGGGGCCTTTGATTTGCAGACAGCAAGTGAGGATTTTTACGGGACGATCTATTCCAAAGTGGCAGGCTTGCCTCTTGCGCGGGCGGATCAGTTCGAATTGCCGCAGGCCCTTCCCGAGGATTTGCTCATAGAGGCAGACCGAGCACCGGCTGACGCGGTAAGTGTGGATGGAGAGAAGAAGATGCCTGAACTTACCGGAATCTATGATCTGGGCAAACTGGAGATGAAGGATAAGTATGCGGTCTATTTTGGAGGAAATTACGGAAAACTGACGGTTCGAAATCCTCAGGCAGAAGGGAAACTTCTTTTGATCAAAGATTCCTTTGCAAACAGTATGGTTCCCTATTTGCTTGGCGCATATGGGCAGATCACGATGATCGATCTCAGATATTATAATGAATCCGTTCCGGAACTGGTTGCACAGGGGTGGGATGAGGTGTTATTTTGCTATGAGATGAGTAATTTTATAAAGGATCGGAACCTTTTGAAATTGATCCGATAACATCAGATACGCACAAATCCTATGGATCTCTGGGAAAAGATGAAAAAAATAAAAAAATTTTCCATGATGTGTAGTGCAAAGACATTCCGTTTCGTTTGGTTTATTGTAAGTACCTCAAAAGAGCTGTGGTGACGACTGCAGCGGGCGCGCAGAGGAGAAAGCAAATGTTACTATTTTTATCCGTGCTGGAGACAGAAGAGGAGCAGGGCAAGTTTACGCTCCTTTATGAGAAATACCGTTATCTCATGTGGTATGTGGCAAACGACATATTGAAAGACAAGGATCTGGCAGAAGATGCAGTTCAGGAAGCATTTTTGACGCTGACCAAACATCTGGATCAGGTGGAGGAGGTGGATAGCCCCCGGACCAAACGATTTTTGGTGACCGTGGCAAAGAGCCGGGCGATCGATCTGCTGCGCAGGGAAAACCGTGCGGAGTTTGCGGAGTACGAGGATGCCCTTGGTCAGGAAGCAGACCAAAATGATACATTGGATACATATCTTCAGACAGAATCCCTGGAACAACTGGTGGCGGCGATCCGCAGTCTGGATGAAAATTACCGGGTGGTTTTAGAGTTCCGTTATCTGCATGAACTGTCAGAAAAAGAAACCGCGGCAGTGCTTGGAATCGCAGAAAAGACGGTTAATGTCAGAACCTGTCGGGCAAGAAAGAAATTGAAGGAAGTGCTTGCGAAGGATCAGGGAGGAAACGTATGAGGCGCAAAGAAAAAGGTGATCATTTGCTGGCAGAGGCGCTGGCAGAGGCGCTGGACCGGGATCTGGCTGACGTTCCCTCGGGGGAGCAGTTAAGAAAAGAATACCGGTTTTCAACAACATTCGAAAAACGGATGGAGCGGCTGCTGGCGAATGAAAACAAAGGAAAACGAAAAAACGAAACGGTGACGGATGCGCGTGCATGGGGTGCAAAGGCGAAGCAGTATGTCGGTGTTGCAGCCGCCCTGGTATGTGTGATCGGCCTTGTGGCAGTGGCAGAGATCTTTCAAAGCGGAGCAGGTAAAAAATCCCAAAGTGCAGCAGATACGGCGGCACCGGAGATGTCAGCGGTGACGGAAGAAGTTTGTGAGGATGCCGTGGAAGATCAGACCGCATCCGGTATCGGAGAATCTGACACTGAATGGGAGACGGGATTTCAGGAAGATGATACGGGGGGTGTTCCGGTAGAAGAAACGGACGAAGATCAGAAGGTGACAGCCCCCGGCTGGCAGGAAAAACTGCTTCTGGAAAGCGCGAAGGCAGATGAACTGGTCACCTGGCATTTGAGCAGCATAGACGGGGACGGTTCCATGGTACTTTTGTCAAGACGGACAGATGGTTGGGAATCGGAGGAACCGTCCTTCTATGTGAGCGGCGTGTTTGAAGTGTATGATGAAACGGCACCGGATGAGTGGGAATGTATTTATCGTGCCGCGCGCACAAGGGAGGATTACGAAGGAGTCAGTGAGTGGACCGAGTGTTATACACCGGAAGAGTTGCATATCACAAAAGGCGGAACTTACCGCTTTGTGCGTCAGGTCAATAGTTTTCGACAAGTGTTACAGTTAACATTGGAGGAGAGATAAGGAGGAACAGCGTATGAAAAAGAGATTATGTGTGGCATTGCTGGCATTGTCAATGGCTATTGCGACGGTAGGCTGTGGGAATAGCAAGTCTACAAGTTTTCATGCGGCAGCAGATATGGCAGCGCCGGAATATGCAGTAACGGAAGAAGCTGTGGAGGATTTTAAGGATGATGTGGAAATGGAACTGGACAGCGGAATGACGGAGGCGGGATCCGGTGCAACCAAGGCCGAAACTGTACAGACCAGCGAAAAGATCATTTATACTTACAACTACTCCGTGGAGACGAAGCAGTTTGATGAATTTATGGATGCTGTGCAGAAGCGGATCAACGAGTATGGCGGATATCTGGAAAGTTCCGAGACCAACGGCAATCGGGAGATGAACATCCGCCGCTATGCCAATCTGGTGATCCGTATTCCGGCAGACAGGATGCATGCATTCCTGAACATGGTAGAGGAACAGTCCAATGTCACCTATTCCAGCACCTCTACGGAAAATGTCACGTTAAGTTATGTGGATCTGCAAAGCCATATCAAGGCGTTAAAGACCGAGCAGGAGACGCTGCTTGGCATATTGGAACAGGCAAAAAAACTGGAGGACATCATCACGATCCAGAATCAGTTGACCAACATCCGTTATGAACTGGAGTCTTATGAGTCACAACTTCGTGTCTTCGACAACCGGATCAACTATTCTACCTTGTATCTGGATGTCAATGAGGTGGAGCGCGAGACGAATGTGGCGACGGAACTAACCTTTGGGCAGGAGATCACCCGGGGCTTATCAGATACCATGTACAGCATTGGAAGAGGCTTCC
>CAMBUC010000154.1 GCA_945871045.1 uncultured bacterium | reverse complement strand
ACATACATATCTATCAACATATTCTCTAACTTTAGTTTTGAGAATATACCACACTGCGCACTACTATTTTTCCTAAAAGTAATATATCATGATTTATCCAATCAAACAACATGATTTTTTCCTCTAATTTCATGTTTTATTGCATATTCGTTCCTTTCCGAAAAGTTTAAAAATCCCACACATATGCTGTTTCTAGCCATGTGTGGGATTCTCATTTTTAAATAATTAATAATATATTAGCACACGCCCTGTGCTAACATAGCATCTACAACCTTCTCGAATCCGGCAATATTTGCACCTGCCACATAATCAGGCTGTCCGCCGATCGTCATATTGTATCTTGCGGCAGCATCGCTGATATTTGCGTAGATGGTCTCCATAATGCCTTTGAGTTTTCCATCAACTTCTTCGAAACTCCAGCTTAAACGCTCAGAGTTCTGGCTCATCTCAAGTGCAGAAGTAGCAACACCACCTGCGTTTGCAGCCTTACCGCCAACGAACAGTACACCGTTCTCCTGAAGGTACTTGGTAGCCTCTAAAGTAGTAGGCATGTTTGCACCCTCTGTTACGGAGATCACGCCGTTTGCAACGAGCATCTTAGCATCCTCAAGATCCAACTCATTCTGAGTTGCGCAAGGAAGGGCAAGATCTACTTTGTACTGCCATACGCCGTGCTCGCCGTTCTTCTTCTCATGATATTCAGCAGAAGGTCTTGCAGCTGCGTACTCTGTTAAACGGGCTCTCTTAACCTCTTTTACCTCTTTTAATAATGCAACATCGATTCCTTCGGGATCATAAATCCATCCGGTAGAATCTGAACAGGTGACAGGCTTAGCACCTAACTGCTGTGCCTTCTCAATTGCATAGATAGCAACATTTCCTGATCCGGATACTGCACAGGTCTTTCCTGCGATATCAATGTTGTGATCCTTTAATAATGCGTTTGTTAAATATAATAAACCATATCCGGTAGCCTGTGTACGGGCAAGGGATCCACCCCAGGTAAGTCCTTTACCGGTTAATACACCCTCGAACATGCCCTGAATTCTCTTGTACTGGCCAAACATAAAGCCGATCTCACGTGCGCCTGTTCCGATATCACCGGCAGGAACGTCGATGTCAGCTCCGATATATTTTCCAAGTTCTGTCATAAAACTCTGGCAGAATGCCATGATCTCTCTGTCTGATTTGCCCTTAGGATCGAAATCAGAACCACCTTTACCACCACCGATGGGAAGTGTTGTCAGAGAGTTTTTGAAAATCTGCTCGAAACCTAAGAATTTAATAATACTTAAGTTTACGGAAGGATGAAGTCTTAAACCTCCCTTGTAAGGTCCAATTGCATTGTTGAACTGTACACGGTAACCTCTGTTTACCTGAACCTGTCCGTTGTCATCTACCCAGGGAACACGGAACATGATCTGACGATCGGGCTCAACGATACGCTCTAAAATCGCATTCTTTCTGTAAAGTTCCTCATTTGCATCGATGACCGGACGTAAAGACTCCAGAACCTCTCCTACTGCCTGTAAGAACTCAGGCTGATCAGCATTTTTTACTTTTACCTGCTCAAGTACCTCATCAACATAACTCATGATTATCTAATCTCCTTTTTATATAATTGTATGGAAGTTTCATGTATCCAATCCATGAAACCTAATATGTACTTTATCATAGTACATAGAAAAAGTTTTCGCAATACCAAACTTCATATTATGCAAAAAACCTTATAAAATTAGGCGTATTTCCTTGAAAGAAACACGCCTATGCAAGTTCAATTGTAAATAAATTCATTTTCCGGTTATTTTATGTAACCGGAAAGTCTTCTTTCATCTACTCCGCTTTTCGTTTTGCAAGGAAAAAGAAGCCCACTCCAAACAATACAAAAGCAATGCAGATCATAAACTTCGGATCAAATCCATCACCGGTCTTCGGCGTCCGATCTACCTCATGTACATTTGAGGTGGTAGATGCGTATGCGCCGGAACTGCCGGAAGAACTGCTTGATGAAGTTGAATTGCTGCCCTTCGAAGGTTTCACTGTTCCGGAACTGCTGCTTCCGGAATTTCCTCCGTTGGAAACACTGCCGGATCCAGTGGATCCACTACTGGTGCTGACATTGTTCTCATTCAGATCCACCGTCAGATCACCGGTTTCATCCTCGCCGGATTCTTCATCATAATTGCCGTTTCCGGTCTGGATCTCTGTTGTATCATCATCTGAATCTCCGCCACCATCACCGTCAAGGGGATAGAATACATACCCATTTTCTTCAGCATATCTCTCCGCCTCGGAATTTGTATATCCATAAATCACATCCGGCGACCATGACTGATCACCGATACTTGTCACACTGCCGGGGATGGTGATCGTATTGATCGCACTGCTGTTAAAGGCTCCGCTTTCGATACTTGTTGCACCGGTGGGAACATTCAAACTGGTAATTCTTGTGCAGCCGTTAAATGCGTTGCTGCCAATAACCTTTAATGCAGAATTCAGGGCAATAGAACTCTTTGCCGCAGGGCAGATCAAAAGTTTTGTATAAGATGCATTATACAAACATCCTCCGTCTGAAGCGTAGGTGCCATTTCCGCCTGCAACATTGATGGTCGTCAACGCCGAACAGCCATTGAAAGCATCTGTTGCGATGCTGCTTATGCTGGCAGGAATAGAAATACCGGAAAGACCTGTGCATCGGCGAAATGCGCCGCTTCCGATCGTTGTTACACCTGCGGGAACTGCCATAGAACCGAGGCTCTTGCAGTTTTCAAATGCACCACTTCCAATGCTGTTGATGGATGATGAAATCGAGACACTGGTCAATGCGGAACATCCGCTAAAAGTATTGTTCGGTATGGAATTTACAGAGGCCTGCAATTTTACACAGGACATCTTTGTATTTCCGGAAAACACTCCCGTACCAAGACTGGTCACGCTGCCCGGTATAGTGACGCAGGTCAGACCGGTACAATTTGCAAATGCATTGTCTCCGATACTCGTGACAGAGGACGGGATCGTAACCGTTGTAATATTTGATTTTCCGGAAAAAGCATTTGCTGCAATCGCAGTTGCTGTCTCGGGAATCTTTATGTCTCCTCCGGGTCCGGTATAACCTGTCACAGTTGTACCACTCATTGTAAACCCTGCCGTACTCGTATTAGCCGTAGATGCCATCACTGGGTCTGTCGGCAAAAGCATTGCGCAGGCAACCAGAATCGCCAAGCTCACTCGCTGTGCTGTTTTGAAAAATTTGTTCATGGTATACACCTCTCCCATCTGCTGCACGAAAATTCGTTTATTTTATGCGTTTGGCAATGATAAACATTCTTCCCTCATCAGTATAACTACTACATGTTGATAAAGTCAACAACTGATCACCGTATTTCGCATCCAAAATGCCGTCTTTCAAGGCACTTAACTGCATAACATTCACACTAAAGGCTTCAAACTCTGATTGATTATTTGCATTGAGGAAATTATAGTAACGGAACGCATATTCATCCTGATAACTGACCTCTGATAAAAAGGCACCGATCACCTGATAGGTTCCATGCTCATAGATCGTATCAAAACGCAGAGTCTGATGCTTTTCCAAATACCCTTTTTCCAGATATTTTTTCAGCGTACCAAACATGGCCCCACTTTTCATGTTGTGTCCGTAAATAATGATATTGGTATCCCTATTCACAAAATCATTTCGATAATCCATGAATAACGAACCATTTTTGTCCTTCTTTTTTGCAAAACTATGTGTCAGATAAAACTGGCTTTCCTCTTCAGTATCAGACTGTAGCACCGGATAATTAATCACCGTACCTGCAATCTCCAGCCAGCCTACAAGGTCGTTGTTTTCCTCATAGATTTCCTTATATTCCGGTAATATTTCAGGTAATTTCTGTGGCTTCTTCACCGTCTCCTGAGCCTGATCTTTTTTCAATTGATCGATCGCTTCATCCGTCTGATCGTTGATCTGTTCCGTTTCTTCCAGAAACCCTTCTTCTTCAATGTAAGCACCTGTCATATTCTGCATATCCTGCAGTCGCTTCATCTCCAAAGCCGTCTGTTCCTCTAAATAGTCCGTATAAGCAAAATAACCAAAACTAACCGCCGCCGCAAGTACACAGATTGCACCCGCTATTCGGTATTTTATGGCTTTATTTCGATTTTTCACCTTTTGGATTTCCTGCTCCCGCTTCTCCTCTGCCATCATCATCGAGTGGTTTGCCACCACATCTGATAAGTACATAAAGAAGTTGATGCCAACCTTACTGTGAAAAATGATCTCTTTGTTACGAATCTTTGTATAGAGACGGGCGGCGACATCAACATCGTTGATGTCTACCGCCTCCGTTATAAGATCGATCTTTTTCAGATCTTCTTGCGCCTCCAAATACTCTTCGTAAGTATCAAATTCGTAATCACCGAGTTTGTACTTCTTTTTTTCCATCATTTCAAATCACATTCCTGATCACCAAAACGGATCATTTTACTTTGACCGATTTGATGGTGTTGTAGTTACTGTAAGTCTTCACTCCGTTTGCTGTACGGTATGCGCGGATCGTGTAATAGTACTTTTCTCCGCTTGCAAGACCGGAATCAACATACTTTCTTGTAGACGCCTTCGAAATGGTCTTCAGACGTGTATAAATACCATCCTTCTTTGTGCTGTAGAAAATCTCATAGCCACTTGCCTTTGAAACCTTTGTCCAGGTCAAGGTTACTTTTCCTTTGCTTGTTGATTTTGCAGTCAGTTTCGGTGTATTTAATAAGGTCTTAGCAGATACGGCTGTAGAGAAATTACCGTAGGAAACAGATCCATCTGCATTCTCCACATAAGAACGTACCTTAAATTTGTATGTTGTACATGAGTTCAGTCCACTTATCGTATAACTGTTTTTATTTGTCGTTGCAACGACGCGGTTATTGGAGTTACAGATCTGATATCCGTCTGCATACTCCTGTTTGCTCCATGCAAGTTTTACACTATTATTCTTGATCGCACTTGTGCGCAGACCACTGACTGCAGCAGATGTGATCTTGAAGGGAATCACTTTACTTCCTGTATAGTTCTTGCTCAAAGCAGTCACCGTAATGGATGCAGTTCCCGGATTCGTGTTATTACTGTAAGTAATCGTATAGTCTGTACCGGCCACCAGAGCCTTTCCATTCGATGAATCTGTGATCGTCACACTCGGCCTGTATGTGTTTCCGGTATACTGATAATTTGTCACACTTGTGGTCAGACAGTTTTCAATATTCTTTGCTTCGATCGCATAAGTGATCGTCTTTGTTCCGGAATAACTACCGATACCTCTTACCGTCAAACTTGCAGTTCCGACATTTGTGTTATTGCTGTAAGTCACCGTGTAATCGGTTCCGCGATTCAGCACGCGTCCATTCATGGAAACTACTACGTCCGGCGCGATCGGATAACCGGTATAGGTGTAAGCGCTTCCATATCCGCTGA
>CAMBUC010000153.1 GCA_945871045.1 uncultured bacterium | reverse complement strand
CAGTTTCTTCACATCCTCCATGCGACGGATATTACCGCCACCGCAGGTGGGGATATCGATCATGCGGTTTAATTCGCGGATGGCAAGTAAATTCTTTTCATGTTCTTCATCATCATCGGAAAGATCAAACACAAAGATCTTATCAATGCCGCTGTCATTATAAAGTTTGGCATATGTGCGCAACTCTCCGATGGGAGTCAGATCCCGGTTACTTTTTACCGGCTTTCCGTTTTTGATATAGAGAGTTGCAACCAAAATTTTTTTGTCCATATAATTTCTAATACCTTCCTAACAACCGTTATATTTTTAATCCTCAAAACGTACACGAATAGAATTTGCATGAGCGGTCAACTGTTCACACTCTGCAAACTGTACGATATCTTTGTAAATCGGTTCCAATGCCTCGCGGGAGTAAGAAATGATACTTGATTTCTTAATAAAGTCATCCACAGAAAGTGCGGAGAAAAACTTTGCAGTGCCATTGGTAGGCAACACGTGGTTGGGACCTGCAAAATAATCCCCCAGCGGCTCACTGCTGTAAGTACCAAGGAAAATCGCACCGGCATTTCGGATTTTCGTCATAACAGTAAATGGATCTTTCATCATGATCTCTAAATGCTCAGATGCAATGTCATTAGCAGCCTGTATCGCATCTGCCTCATTCTCGGCAACCAGAATATATCCATACTGATCTAATGATTTCTGAATGATCTCTTTGCGGCTAAGCTGTGCAACAAATTGATCCACCTCAACAGATACCTGTTCTGCCAGTTTCTGGCTGGTGGTTACAAGGATCGCAGATGCCATTTCATCGTGTTCTGCCTGAGACAACAGATCAGCAGCAACAAAACGAGGGTCTGCCGTTTCATCAGCAAGCACAAGGATCTCGCTGGGACCAGCGATGGAGTCGATGCTGACATGTCCAAAAACCGCCTTTTTTGCCAATGCCACATAGATGTTTCCGGGTCCTACGATCTTATCCACCTTCGGTACACTTTCCGTTCCAAAAGCCAGTGCTGCGATCGCCTGTGCGCCGCCTACTTTGTATATCTTATCGACGCCTGCTTCTGTGGCTGCTACCAGCGTAGAAGCACAGATCTTTCCATCTTTGCCGGGCGGAGTTGTCATAACGATCTCCTCCACACCTGCCACTTTTGCCGGAAGCACATTCATCAATACAGAGGAAGGATACACTGCTTTCCCACCGGGAACATAGACTCCAACACGCTGAAGGGGTGTTACTTTCTGGCCAAGGATGATACCGTTATCCTTGGAATCAAACCAACTGTACTGCCGCTGTTTTTCATGGTATTCGCGAATGTTTACAAGCGCCTTGCGGATCACATCGAGAAGTTCCGGGGCAACCGTTTCATAAGCCTCTTCGATCTCTTCTTTTGTTACAAGGATATTCTGTGCATTGATATCTGCCCCATCGAACTGCTTCGTATAGGAGAAGATCGCCTCATCTCCCTTTTCACGTACCTGATCAATGATCGCAGCCACACGGCTCTCAAATTCGCCATAACTATTCGGGCTTCTTTTCAGAAGATCCTCTAAAATATTGTTTTTTGTCTCATTACTTAACTGTAAGATGCGCATGTTAATTCTCCTTATTTATGACCTGTTTTAAATCGGAAATCAACTTTGTGATCCGCTCATTTTCCATTTTCATGCTTACCTGATTGACGATCATACGAGCAGAAAGGGGACAAACCTCTTCCAAAACCTGCAAACCATTTTCTCGCAAGGTAGAACCTGTTTCCACGATATCCACAATGACATCCGAAAGACCAACGATGGGTGCAAGTTCAATGGAACCGTTCAGTTTGATGATCTCCACGGTCTGATGTTTTTTATTGTAAAAATAGTTTTTAGCGATTCTGGGATATTTTGATGCTACGCGGATCTGTTCATGGTGTAACAGACGTTCTTTTGCATCTTCCGGCCCACATACGCACATGCGGCACTTTCCAAAGCCCAGATCCAGCACTTCATAGATATTACGTCCCTCTTCCAGGATCGTATCTTCCCCTACCACACCGATGTCTGCGGCGCCGTATTCTACATAGGTCGGAACATCCGGACCTTTTGCCAGGAAAAAACGAAGTTTTAATTCTTCATTGACAAAAATCAACTTGCGGGTTTCTTTATCTTTCATTTCCTCACAGGTAATCCCGATCTGTTCAAACAATTTCAAGGTCTGATTCGCTAAACGACCTTTCCCAAGTGCAAAAGTCAGGTAACGGTCACTGTTTGTGTTTGCCATGTTCTATCTCGTCTCCATTCATTATTCTAAGAAATTATACCAGCCATGTGATGCGTGCAATGCAGTTTTCCTTTGCGTATGCCTCATACACATCGCGTCCTTTTTGTGCATCAAAACAGATGAGTTCCGCATTTCCTCCGTTACTTCTGGCTTTTTTTGCTAAAATAACAGCGTCTTCATGATTTGCACTACTGTATACGATCAGCTGCGTCTGATGGGTAAGAGGCACTTCGATCTTTTGTCTCTCGATGGCCTCCAACAACTGATCCACTACAACAACAAAGCCAATGGCAGCAGAATCCTTACCAAACATCGGCAACAATTCATCATAGCGGCCACCTTTTACGATAGGTTCTCCGGTCCCATAGGTATAGCCGGACAACAAAATACCTGTGTAGTATTGGTAATCACTGACCATTCCCGGCTCAAAAGAAACATAATCTTCGATACCGTAGATCAAAAGCATTTGCTGAAGACTGATCAGACGCTCCAATGCATGTTTGATGCTATCATAATTCTTTGCAGTTTCCAGAAACTGCGTTAATTCTTCGCCGGAGGTATACATGCATCGCAGCATACCAAAACATGTGCGAAGATCCACAGGCAGGTCATGTGTCTCAATAAATGCCTCCACACCGAAAAAGTTTTTATTGGAAAGCAGGCTGTAAAGTTCTGCCGTATCCTCCTCTGAAAATCCCGCCGCAGCAACGAGCCCCTGATAAATCCCGGCATGGCCCACGCTGATCTGAAATTCTTTCAATCCGGCCGCTTGCAGACAGTCAACGATCATGGCGAGAATCTCTGCATCCGCATCTACCGACGGATCATTCATAAGTTCTGCGCCAAGCTGTGTACATTCCTTTAAACGTCCGCGGAGACTGTGATGGTTGATAAAGGTGTTTCCCTTATAACAAAAGCGGATCGGCATTTCTTCATCCATAAAATATTTTGCCGCAGAACGGGCAATTGACGGTGTAATATCCGGACGCAAAACAAGGGTGTTACCTTCCCTGTCAAAAAACTTATAAAGATCTTTGGAAGAAGTGGTGCCAACTTCTTTTCCGAAAATATCGAAAAACTCAAAGGATGGCGTCTCGATTGGATGATAACCGTATCCTGTAAAAACAGCGTGCAGTTTCTGTTCTAAATAGAGTTTCCGTTCACATTCCAAACCGTAAATATCCCGGACACCTTCCGGTGTATGTAAATTTTGTTTCATAATCCCTCCAAAAAATAAGTTATATGGGAAGCAAGTAATCTTATATTCATTTCACTTTAGCGCGTCAGCGTGATAATTCACTAACACATCGAACCCAACTGATTATAATTGATTCTACTTAAAAAGTCAACTGCGGGTGTCCAAATCTTTTTGCAGCATCTGCAAATACGGAACAAAAACTCCGCCTTTTCCCATGGTAAAGAAAAAATCATCCGTTAATTCTTCGAAACGAAAACTTTTTCTGCCTCCCTCCTGCATTCGTTCCCAAAAAATCAGTAATTGCCGAAGGGTCAGATAATAAAAGACATCTCTTTTTGTATAATGGATCAAAAAGAAAGCCACTCCCTGCTGCTTCTCAAATTGTTCCATAAAGGTAACCTGATGCTCATGGATATTCTGAAGCGGAAACGTATCTGTATGACATTCTTTGGCATCAAAACAGACCGGAATGCCCTGCACCGCACCAATGTAATCCACGGTACTCTTCTGGTCAAAATAAGCCAGTGTAATATGTCTGGAATCCTTATCAATATTGATCGGTGTGATGGGGGTCGGTACTTTTTGGATCAGTGCCAGAGAATTCGCAGCATACACTTCATTGGTACGATTCACTAACTCTTCCAAAGCAGAACCCCGAAGTCCTCTTGAATTCCATGTTGCCATGTCCTCTTATCCTTTCAACTGCACCTTTTCTGTCCGTCCTCTCAGCCAGGAAAGGGCTCCTTCAAAATCGGAAGGCAGATCTGCGATGACTTCACTGCCGTCTGTAAAGCACACGCGGTAGGCATGCAACAACTGCCGGTTCACTCCTGCCTTATGGGAAAACAGTCGGTTCTGCCGTTCATCCCCATATTTTGGATCGCCGATGACCGGATGTCCCAAAGATGCCAGATGTGCGCGGATCTGGTGGGAACGGCCGGTGATCAGGTGAACTTCCAACAGCGTATAATCGCCAAAACGCTCTACCGGGTTGTATTCTGTCTCAATATATTTTCTGTTCGGCGCACCGTTTTTGAAGATGGACACGGAATTTTCGCTCTCATCCTTTAACAAATAGCCTTTTCGCAGTTGTTTTTCGGGAATGTCACCCTTTACCAGACAACGATAGTATTTTGCCATGGAACGGGTTTTCAGTTCTGCCGAAAGTTTCTGAAGACCGCGGAGCGTCTTTCCCGCCATGATCAGTCCGGAGGTATTACGGTCTAACCGGTTGCAGATGGAAGGCCGGAAAGTGCGCAGATCTTCCTGTCTCAATGCTTTGGATTCTAACAGATAAGCAATCATGTGCTCGTTGATGGAAATATCCGACTCCTTTGCTTTTTGTGAAAGCATGCCCGCCGGCTTGTTCATCACCAGCACATCATCATCTTCATAAACTACGGAAAAGGCAGGCTGAAGGGGAATCCGTTTCAAATCGTCGATGGTATCATCGGCACTGCGCGAAAATTTTTCAAATGTTTCATCTGACAGAAAACAAAAAACCTCATCCCCGACTGCCAGATGCTCTGCACCCGTCGCTTTATTTGTGTTTAACACAATATTCTTTTTTCGGAGCATTTTATAGATAAAACTGCCCGGTGCATCCGGCAGAAGTTTTCTCAAATATTTATCCAGCCGTTGTCCGGCTTCGTTTTCTTTAATGATAAATGATTTCATAAGTGATCATCCCTACAAGACAATGTCCCCACATTATCTCTTCTTTTTATGCACATTTCGTATGGTTTTCTTTTTTGCAGGCTTATGGGATTTTGACTGACCGGTCCTAACCCCTACAGAACTTTTTGAAACATATTTTCCGCCATTATGATCTGCACCGGCCCCATTTCTGGGACGGATCAGGCATTTCGGTCCAAATCCGATCAGGTCTGTGCGTCCTGCACGCTCCAATGCTTCCTTTACGAGATCATAATTTTTGGGATTGCGATATTGCATGAGCGCCCGCTGCATGGCTTTTTCATGAGGGTTTGTTGCCGTGTAAACCGGAGTCATATCCCTGGGATCCAGCCCTGTATAATACATACATGTGGAGATCGTTGATG
>CAMBUC010000152.1 GCA_945871045.1 uncultured bacterium | reverse complement strand
TTGCCACGGGGAGCGACCTTTGCCACGGGGAGCGACCTTTGCCACGAGGAGCGCCCTTTGCCACGAGGAGCGCCCTTTGTCATAGGAAGACGCAACCATCAAATGAAACTACGTTTTTGTTTCATTGGGAGGTGTATACAATTTTTGCTTTTTATATCATAGGGACACTTGCAGTATTGGCAGACGTGATAAAACTGGCAGGAGCAGTTGTTTGGCAATGTCTGACCGGATGGGCACATGGAGGTTATGCATGGAAAGAATGGGCATACCGCTATGTGCCTATTCATGTGAATGACAGAACACTGTTGATGGTTTATTCTTTGCTGTCAGTGCGTGGGATAAATGCTCGCATGCAAGCAGAGCATTTGAATAAGAATGAGAAGGCTTGGGAACGCTGTTGGAACGAAGACGAAAGTGTCACCTATTTTGAACATCAGGAGGAACTGAAGGATTTTCTCTATGGAACCTATGATGCCTCCTACAATTCCTGTGAAGTGATCGCGGTCTATAATGCGCTTTGCGCATTAAATAATGGCCGGTCACCGGTATCTTTTCCGCTTTTGTTAAATGAGTTTGAACGTTCGGGCATAACTCTGAAAGGTGCCTTTGGAACGTCTCCCGCAGCAGTCTATCGATATTTTCGTAAACTTGGTTATGACGCAAAAATGATAACTGCAGGCCGGGTCAAAGGGCGGGCACTGGCACGCCTGCAAGAGCAATATGCTACATACATACTGACTGCTTATAATGATGCGCATGATCTTGGCAGTATGATACATACGGTTAGTATTACCGCCCAAAATGAAAGTTATGTGATTCATAATGACGGAGATACATGCGCCTATCATACCCTTGAAGCAGCAGTGCGCGGATTCCATCATGGTAACGGGAAACCAATCTGCCTGATCGGGATTTCTTAGGGCAACTTCCGTAAAATCAACTGCAAATCGCAGTCCGTCCTGCCTGCTGGCTAAAGCTGTGGTATGGCGCGTGTATTTCTGAATCAGAGGTGGAATATGAAGAAAACAACAAAAATCATACTTGCCGTATGCTTGATCGTGCTTCTTGTCATTGGAATCGGAGGCTATGCCTATGTGTCCGATTATTATCACGCTGATGAGACAGCCATGGAAGCTATGGATGTAAAGACTGATGGTGTGCAGATAGAGAAAGACAGGAAGGTGATCTGGTTTGTTCCCGAAAAGCCGACGGCCGGGCTGATCTTTTACCCGGGCGGTAAGGTGGAGCATACGGCCTATGCACCCTTGCTTCGCATGTGCGCGGAACAGGGGATCTTGTGCGCACTGGTGCAGATGCCCGGCAATCTGGCGGTGCTGGATGCTGACGCCGCGGACGGACTCCAACAAGAGCATCCGGAGATTGCCTCCTGGTATATGGCCGGACACTCTCTGGGCGGCGCGATGGCTGCAAACTATGCGGCAGCGCATGACGAGGACTTCGATGGAGTGATCCTGCTGGCAGCTTATTCTACAAAGGATCTCACGCAGACGCCCCTGCGGGTGCTTTCTGTTTATGGCTCCGAGGACGGTGTATTGGATCGGGAAACTTATGAAAAGAATCGTGAAAACCTTCCCGCAGATACTTCGGAACTAGTGCTGAATGGCGGCTGCCATGCTCAGTTTGGCAGTTACGGGCCGCAGGATGGCGACGGTGTTCCCACTATTTCGGGCGAAGAACAGATTCGGCAAACCGCAGATGCGATCGCGGCGTTCATCGGACAGTGACCCATTCTAAATCTGCAATATAACCGGGGGCAATATCAAGTTCCTCGGACATTTTTTCACAAGTCATAGAAAGCGCTTTGCTTAGGTGAAGCGGTAAAAATGTGATATCTTGCCAAAACGCTTGATCTGAATACACTTGCAAAAGTGTTGGACAAATGGTTTCGAAATCAGTAGAATCTGGGGTGCAGAAGACTTGAGATTCTATGAAATATGAGGAGGTGACATTTTGACTCATTCGAAAGTGATACATACAGATTACTAAGTCATTTCAGAAGACTTCAGACTTTTGGAGTTCAATCAAAATGTTAAGGACAGATATAAAGGAATTCAGATTGGAGACCTGTGCTATCAGGCAACGATGAAGCGTGATACTCCATGCCCGCACTGTCCGATTGCCGGAAATTCAGAGCATGATTGCCCGGTGTACTATGATCCATTTTACAGAGACTGGATCGAGGCGGTTTTTGCCGATGTAGGTGATGGAAAGTATGCAGTCACCTGCCACCCGGCGCAGGGGGATGCCTTAAGTATTTTTCAGAGGCTCAAAATGGATACGATTCCTTTTGCGGGGAATCTTTTGAAGGAATATGATTCTGAGAATATCGGAATGATTGGCGGATACTGTGAAGAGGGTTTCCCGCTTTACTATGTGAATGAGCGCATGATTGAAATGCTTGGCTATATGTGCTCCCGAAGTATGTTGATGAACTGAATCGACAGTTCTCACTGGAATCTTTGCAAAGTCAGAAGAATGAGAGAGGACACATCGGACAGGTGTTGTATGCCGGTGTCACTGCAGATGGCATCGGATGGTTTGAAGTGAATGCATTCATGGGTGTGGATGATAAAGGAACACCGATTGCCAGTGTCTTCGGGCGTGATGTTACGGAGGAGCACGAAAAGGCGGATACCAGAGCGCAGCTTGAGATTGCAAATGCAGCGAATGCTGCAAAAACGTCCTTCCTGTTTAATATGTCCCATGATATCCGTACGCCGATGAATGCGATCATCGGTTTTCGGGATCTTCTGGAAAAGCATCAGGAGGAGCCGGAGAAAAGAGCGGATTATCTGAAGAAAATCGAGGATGCGATCAGTGTTCTGCTCTCGATCATTAATAACGTGCTTGAGATGGCCAGAATTGAAAAAGGCACACTGGAAGTCGATGAAACCGCATGGAGCGCAGAGCAGTTCAATGATACACTCTATTCGGTATTTCATGAGATGATGGTTCAGAAGAACATCGAGTTTACAAGGCAGGTGGATGTCAACAATCATTATGTATTTTGTGATCCAAGCAAACTCCGAGAGATATTCCTGAATATTCTTTCCAATGCCTATAAGTATACGCCTTCCGGTGGCAAGGTACATATGTATCTGAAGGAAATCCCATCTGATCGGGAAGGCTATGCCCGGTATCGGACCACTATTTCGGATACAGGTATCGGAATCAGTGAAGAATTCATGCCCCATATCTTTGAAGAATTCTCCAGAGAGCATAACACTGCCGACAATAAGATTGAAGGTACGGGGCTTGGGATGCCTATCGTGAAGAACCTTGTAGAGTTTTTGGGCGGAACCATAGAAGTGAGAAGTGAAAAGGGCGTTGGCACAACCGTCATCGTCACATTGCCTCACAGGATTGCGGAAAAATCAAATCTGGTTATGCATGCAGGAATAGAACTGGATCCGAAGTTGTTTTTGGGAAAACGCATTCTTCTTGCGGAGGACAATGAACTGAATGCGGAGATTGCGGTTGAAATTCTGAAAGAAGCTGGTTTTGTGATCGAGTTGGCTGAGGATGGACAGATTTGTGTAGATATGCTGGATCAGGCATCCCCCGGATATTATGATCTGATCCTGATGGATATTCAGATGCCGAATATGAATGGTTATGATGCGACTCGTACAATCCGGGCACTTCCGGATTCCGGAAAAGCGAATATTCCAATTTTAGCCATGACTGCCAATGCGTTTGAAGAGGATAAGCGAGAAGCATTCCGCTGTGGAATGAATGGACATCTTGCGAAGCCTATTAATGTGCATGAGTTAATGAAGGAGCTGGCAAGTAATCTTGGATAAAACAAATGGAACGTGCAGGGAATATAACATCCTCTGCACGTTCTTTTTACTGTCCGTCTATCAGAAAACTGTAGGTGGTATCTAGTGCCTCTGCCAGCGCCTTTCGTTCAATGTCAGTCACATACCGCTGATTGTGTAAGCGACTGGGTGTCGACGAAGACCCGGATGTGGAAATGATCATCGATGGTATGTTTGCAATTACGCGAACAGTGGGAGAAAAGATGTTTGAGTATGGGGCTTTGTACGAAAAAGAAAAATAGTTTCTATAAGTGAAAACAAAAAGTGTAAGTTTTTCTCAACAATGAGATTGAAATATGCTAAACTAGTCTTGGAGAGCCACATATGTGGGAGGAGAGAGCAAATGAACAATCATAAGAGAAAACATCTGAAGCAGCTTGCAATAGCGGCATTTCTTGCTGCGTCCATGATCTTATCGCCGATGTCTATGCCGATAAATGATGGAATGGACACAGCTGTCATCACCCGGGCGGCGGCAAAATCTTTTTCCATCAAGGATATACCGAAATACGCTGGAAAGGCTACGGTCAAAGTAAATGGTAACAAGCCATATTTCACCGAAAGGGAAAAGAAAAATACAAAAGCCTTTGAAAGTTATCAGAAACTGGATAAACTAGGCAGATGCGGTGTTGCCTATGCAAATGTCTGTCCGGAACTGATGCCTGCGGAGGAACGTGGAGAGATCGGATCCATCAAGCCGAGCGGCTGGCATACCGTGAAGTACAATGGAATCGTGGATGGAAACTACCTCTATAACCGTTGTCACTTGATCGCATATTGCCTGACTGCAGAGAATGCGAACAAGAAAAATCTGATCACGGGAACCCGGTATCTCAATAACGAAGGCATGCTGCCCTATGAGATCAAGGTTGCCCAGTACGTGGAAGATACAGGAAATCATGTGCTTTACCGTGTGACTCCGGTCTTTGAAGGGAACAATCTGCTGGCCAGCGGAGTGTTGATGGAAGCGTACTCGGTAGAAGATAAAGGAAAGGGTATTTCATTTTGCATCTATGCGTATAACGTACAGCCTGGCATCACGATCAACTATAAAAATGGTGACAGCAAACTCTCCAGCGGCGCAAATGCAGGAAGCGGAAGCAGCAGCGGAACGGGTACAAAGAAAGATTCGGATGCAAGTAAGGATACCGGTACAACCGCTGAAAAGCAGTCCTATATCCTGAATACGAATACGAAGAAGTTTCATAAACCCGGTTGCAGGTCGGTGAAGCAGATGAGCGAAAAGAACAAAAAAGAAGTGAAGGACACAAGGGATCACATCATTTCAGACGGTTATGATCCATGTAAAATTTGCAATCCATAAGAAATGATCAGGGAAAAGAAGAATTGTTCCGTATGCTTGATCGAGGAATCGACGATATGGAAGAAGGCAGGGAGTTACCACTTAAAGAAGCGCTCAATGCAGTAGATAGACTTGTTGAAAGGAGAAAACGTGCAAGAGAGTAAAGTTATTCTTACTTGGGAAGCAATTTATGATATTGCAGACGCAGAAATATGGATTTATGATAATTTCGGGGAATCGTAGCAGTTCAAATATCGGAATCGTATCAAACAGGAGTTGGAACAGCTTCAATATCAGGCAGATATGTTGGCGAAAACGGACTTAGAGTATCGTGGCTATCAGATTTACAAAAGACCGTTTTCCTGTTCCACACATCAGAGGCCGGAGCCGGTGCAAGTGCGGTGATGTACAGC
>CAMBUC010000151.1 GCA_945871045.1 uncultured bacterium | reverse complement strand
TAAAACGTACCGTTTTTGTTTACCACATACATGGTAGAGATATTATCATGGTCTGCCGCCTGCTCTACAAGAGATTTCATTGCTTCCTTGATGGTCAGATCGCGACTGATCAGAATATAATTGGTAGACATATAACTACCAATCTCATCCTCTTCATAGGACGAAATACGCTGTACATCTTTTTTCGTATCAATATCCAACAGGGATACAACCTGTTCGCGCTCATCGTCCTCTAACTCATCCAAAATGTCACTGATCTCATCCGCATCCATTTCAGACATGATCTCAGTCACTTTTTCCGGGCTGATCTCCTGCAGATAATCCTTGACCTCATCCTCTTCGACATAAGAGAATACCTCAGAGATACGTTCTGCTGATAAGATCATAAACAGACGCTTTCTTTCATCCTTATCCAAACGCTGCAATAACGATGCAATATCATTTTCATGATAATCATCCAATTGTTCGCGCAGCTTTGAAGGCTTCGCATCCGATTCCAAAATCTGTAATAATTCCGCCTCATAATCCGGGCGTTCAGGGATTAATAATTCTTCTTCCATTTCGGTCTATGTCTCCTTTCTTCAATAAGTATCATTTGAAAAAAGGGCATAAAAAATCCATCGTTTTTCTAACCAATGAAACGAACGATGGACATCAGAAATGCTTCAGATCTTAAAAAGCGAGGGGTACCACAATCCGCTTTTGACATCTGAAACGCTTTATGCTGTCTATCGTTCACCTGTTTATGCCCGTAACTATCAGAACCGTCCATGGTCACACCCTCTTTCTGTTTTTATTTTTGTTTACTCATATTTTTTATCGTATCATTCCAAGAATTAAATGTCAAGAATCCTTTCTTTCGGCGATCACCGGATGGGATCGCCGAAGGAAGATCATAGAGCCGGCTTTTTCTTTAAATCCGTAAGGGACACGGTTTGAAAATCCCGTACAAACTCCTCGAACTTCATATAAAACTGACCGTAAGTCTCATCCGATGAAACAGACAGCAGCGAGCCTGTCGTTTCTCTGACATTATCCTCCTTGTATTGCAGGGAATGGGTGCTGTACGGATTGCGAAGCAGCACATATTTCTGCCCGTTCTCAACCTTGCCACCCAATACTGCATAGGCATGTCCGGTGTTTAACCCGTCCGTGTCATTTCCGCCGGCTGCTTTCTTTTCATTGTATGTTCCGGCATGATAAACGATCTGATTCTCGCTTGCATGACAGATGCCATCAAATAACGCATCCTGATCTTCCGGTGTATCTTTATTCACCAGTTCCCTGGGGATTCCAAGCAAACGTTCCAAAAAACTGCCGCCTTCTCCGTACCACAGGGACTGATAACCGGTTCGTCTGTTTCTGCCCAGATATGCGCATGCCTTTTCGATCATCTGCATCCACAGCGCACCGGCTGACAGTGCGTCCGCCCCTGCAATGCGTGGAATTTCTTTCGATACTTTGACATAGACCGGACGAAGCTCATATTGTTCGATCTCATCCATGTCTATAAATTCAAAATCATCCGGTCCTTCCAGATCATCCCCCAGTCCGCCTTCGGTGGTTTTCTGTTCAGCCGTTTTTTCCTTTTTAACCGGTTCATTTTCATAAAGACGTACCGTCACGGTTCCATCTCCGTTATCCTTGATACATTCCTTTAGCACAGCGGGATTCAGATT
Organism: uncultured bacterium; assembly: GCA_945871045.1. Taxonomy (GTDB): domain Bacteria; phylum Bacillota; class Clostridia; order Lachnospirales; family Lachnospiraceae; genus W0P33-017. Next base: position 3,907 of record CAMBUC010000151.1, on the reverse strand, counting down.
TACCAGTCCGCAGGTGCTTGCCACCATATAACAGTTGGACACCAGACGCTGTTTCAGATCGTTTGTGACTGGTTCATGGGAAAATAATGGGGTATCTTTCTGGTTACTCCAACGCATAGCCCCTCGGATCATCGCGTTTCTTGTGCTTCCGCCTCCGTCTCCGCCGGTTTCTTTCAATTCTTTATTCGAACAATCTAAAATCTGCGCAGTTGCCGGTATCTGCAGCGTACCATTGGTCATTTGCGCAAAGTAATCCTTCATATTGTTCAACAAGTGAACCGCATGCAGGTTGTCCGTCTTTTCAAGCGCAGCATTTACTGCGGCGATAGCTTTTTGGAGCCGTTTGCGCTCCTCTGTGTATCCTACTTCATAACGGGTTCCCTGCACATATGCATGCACGGTCTTGGCAGCATCTGTCAGACCGGCTTCATACAACCGGTAATTCAGCCGACGCAGTTCCTGTCTGGATCTTTGTTCCAGCAGATCTGAAGGAGTAGAAACAGCCTCGTCTCTCGTTCGCTGCAATGGCTGCGCGTTTTGTCTGTTCTGAAGGTTTTCCTGCCTTCCTGCCTCTTCTCTCATTTCCCGGAAACTTTCCCGTTCTTCATCCGTGAGAGGCCCGCCCGACACGTTGAAGTGATGTTTCCACTGATTAAATTCCCGGACCTTCTCAAACCAGTCTGTGATATCAGTGTCACTCAGAGATGCGCTCTCTGCCGTTTCATCTAAAATCTCACCCTTCAAGGAAACTCTGTTCTGCTCACAAAACACCTGTAGCCGATGGCGAAGCGCATCGATCACAGGGCCCAAATGCTCTACCAGCCCCTCGATATCCTCTGCATAAGGCGCGTACGCATCCTGATCCTTCTGATACGCTTCCATTAATTCTTCATATTCTTCGATCCAGGTATAATACCTCATGAAATTTTCTTTCTTTTGGATGTTTGAAGTCAAAAACATTTCTGGCGAATAGATATGACTTTCAACAACCCACATACGGGTCAGGAAAGCGGCCTGCTGTTCTGTCGTATCCTGTTGCCAGTTTCCCATCGTCTTTAAAACTATCACCTTATTTTCTGCTTCCTGCGCACGAGCCTGCTTACGCATCTGTTGTTTCTCGCGCACTTCCTTCATCTGATCATAGACATCCAGGGTATACGCGGTTGCTCTGTCGGTCATCAATTTCGCTCTGTCAATTCTTTCATTTCGCAGCTTTTTTTCCTGCGTATTTGACTTAAAACTCTTTTTTCCCAATTGGGCAGTATCTTGCATGTGTGCCGTCTGCGCTAGATATGCGTTTCTCGCATCCTGTGCATACTGACCGCCTTTTTGCTGGAGATACTGCGCCATATAATCTTCCTGATGAGTCTCTGCCTGTACCTGCTGCCTCCGCTGTTCCTGCACCTGCGCAGTTTTGATCTGCGCCTGCTGCTGTTGCTGTGTTCCCTGTTCTATGCACATATGTTTCTTCTCCTTCTCTTTAAAACGCTGTCAAAAGTTCCTTTGGAACCGGTGAAAAATGACCTTTACACAAAATGGCTGTTTCTCTTTCTTCCCCCAGCATACGTGTATACAGACTCTGTACCTGTTCTGTGGATAAGATCATCTCTATCCGTGTTTCCGTTGGATATTGTCCGTAAAAGTCGTTTGCTGCCACTGCCAGAAGCGGAAGAAAATTCGTCATGCAGTCCTGCCTTACCCAGCAATAATCCAGACTGATGGCATGCTGCTGTTCACTGAATAAAAGTGTTCCCGTCGGTTCATCCTCTCTCATTATCACATAACTGGCCGGACGTTCCTGCACATAAGAACGGATACTTTCCCCAATCTCCCGAAGCAGCCACTCATTACACAAGTACCGCTCCCGCTTGGATAACTGGTACAGGGGCCGGATCCTTCCTTTCTTCTTGCGAAATGCATCATATTTTTTCAGTGCTTCGATCACCTTCTCCAATGTGGTCACGCCCAGTGGAAGTTCCATCGTCTCCATCATAAAACCGCATCGCCGTAAAAACGGTGTCAAACTCTCCCGTTCTCCCTCCTGTTCATAGGATACGGATATCTGTTCGCAATTCTTTTGTTTCACTTCCTCAGAAAGGTACGCCACCAGTTCGCTTCCCAGTCTCAGATGCCTGTATTCAGGATGTATAAAAATGCTTTGAAGCACCCATTCCTTTTCGTTTTCTTTCCAGCACAATGCTCCTGCCGGTTCGTCCTTGAAGGTTACACCCACCGCATGCAGATGTCTTCCCCCGCCCATCAGTTCCAAAAACAACTCTTCCGGAATAAATCCGGCCCACTCAGATAGTGTATCCCGTTGTAACCGTATCAGTTCCACAGTCTCTCCTTCTTTCAATCATTTTAAATTTTTTTCATTTTACTGTTGACAATCATTTTATGTTATAGTATATTACTATTTGTTGAGTGCTTCAACAACACACAACAAGCTGCCGTGGCTCAGGCGGTAGAGCGTCGCATTGGTAGTGCGGAGGTCACGGGTCCGATTCCCGTCGGCAGCTTTATTATTTAAGGTACAAGCCTATGCTTGTACCTTTTTTGTTGTGTTGTATAGGAAACTTCGTATCCTATATGACACGCCTCCAGCCGGAGGCGCTTGCAAAAAACGCTGATTCATGGCCTTCTATATGATTTTGTTTTCGGAAGGCTTTAAATACACTGCCATCCGGTTCGTATTGCCGAAATTGCGGAAAGCAATATAAGCATCGCTTTTCTCTGCTTCCTCTTTATCTGAAGGATCTGCGTCCGTTTTCTCATTCGCATTTCCAATTCCGCTTACCTTTTCCTCCAGACGTTGAGACAGCCGTTCCAAAAACAGACGCAGGAAATCCTCATAATCCTCACGGGTAAACAGCTGCTTTAACACTTCATTTAATGAATTGTCCACAGAACCCGAACCTGTAGAAGAATCTGTCCACTGATCCGGAAGTTCCACACCGCCGTTTTGCAGATAGCCCAGAATCTTTGTCACATAATTCTGTGTTTCTTCAAAGGGTGGTATGCCGCCATACTTGTCCACGTTGCCGCTTCCTGCATTATAGGCAGCAAGTGCATAGGAAACATTCCCTTCATATTTATCCAGAAGGGATGCTATGTACTTTGCGCCTCCCATAATGTTTTCCTCAGGATCATAAGCATTGGACACACCCAGTTCTTTCGCCGTTCCCGGCATCAACTGCATGATGCCCATGGCGCCGCTTCTGCTGGTTGCATTTGGATCAAAATCAGATTCCGCCTTTGCCATCGCCTTCAAGAGTTCCACGTCAACGCCGTAGGTACTGGCTGCCTTTTCGAAGATTGTCTCTAACTGACCATCCGTCTTCAAATAGGTATTCAGTTGTGTGGAAAAATCAGACAAGGTACTTGAAGCCTGCTCTGTATCGAATATGGTTGTTGTGACACCGTTTGCGTCAGTGACTGATGTGATCTTCATAAATGTTCTTCCTTCTATGATTTGTACTTCTCACTACTTCAAATTCCGACATACATGTATCCCGCTCCGCACCGTACGTGCGAAGTCGCGGGATATCATGTACGCTCGGAATTTGTTCTTTCCACTGAGTATGATACTCCAAGATGTCATGTATCTCACTCCGCACTGTACATGCAAAGTCGCGGGATATCATGTACGCTCGGAATTTATGCTTCTCCTAAAATTAGACATTAATCTCTGCCGTCATTCCAAGCACATCTTTGTTTGCATCCAGAATCGGCTGGATCACATGTTTCAGATACTGCTCTACCTGATATTCTGCCCGGCCTGTATACTTCGCAGGATCCATACTCTCCTGTAATTCCTCTAAACTTAAACCAAAGGACTCATCTGCTGCGATCAGTTCCAGCAGATCGTTATCTTTGCCTTCTACCTTCACGTGCTTTCCTGCCTCCA
>CAMBUC010000150.1 GCA_945871045.1 uncultured bacterium | reverse complement strand
CGCAAAGCCCATGGAACTTGCCTTGTTGCAGGAAATCTGCGAGAATGTCACTATTCCGGTGGTGGCGATCGGGGGCATTACCGGGGACAACGTACTGCAATTAAAAGGAAGAAAGATGGCGGGAGTTGCGGTTGTCAGTGGGATTTTCGCATGTCAAGATATTGAGGCAGCAACCAGAGACCTGCTTTTAAAAATTGAATCTATAGTCATGTAAACAGGAGAACAACGATCATGTACACAGCATTAACAATCGCCGGAAGTGATTCCAGCGGCGGCGCCGGCATTCAGGCAGATATTAAGACGATGACTGCTCATCGCGTCTATGCCATGAGTGCCATCACGGCTCTGACGGCCCAAAATACCACCGGCGTAACAGACATTCTGGAGGTTACTCCAAAGTTTTTGGCAGAACAACTGGATTGTATTTTCACAGATATTTATCCGGATGCGGTCAAGACCGGAATGGTCTCATCCAGCCGGTTGATCGAGACCATTGCGGACAAATTGACAGCGTATCGCGCAAAAAATATCGTGGTAGATCCGGTCATGGTGGCAACCAGCGGATCAAGACTGATCAGCGAAGATGCGTTAGGCATGCTGAAAAGTAAATTATTGCCGCTTGCAACAGTGATTACGCCCAATATCCCGGAAGCAGAAGTGCTTTCCGATATGGAGATCAAAACAGAAGCGGATATGGAGAAAGCAGCAGAAATCATTTGTAATACATGGGGTTGCGCAGTTTTATTAAAGGGCGGACATCAGTTGAATGATGCAAATGATCTTCTTGTCCAGAAAGGAAAGGCATCCGTATGGTTCCGGGGAAAGCGAATTGATAATCCCAATACCCATGGAACCGGCTGTACACTCTCTTCGGCAATTGCATCCAACCTTGCAAAAGGAAGAGATTTAGAAACATCTGTAAAGTTTGCCAAAAATTATATTTCAGGCGCACTGGCGGATATGCTTGACCTTGGAAAAGGAAGCGGTCCCATGAACCATGCCTTTGCAGTCAATGGAGAATATGAAGGATAAGTGAAACTATGAAGAAAACAGATATGAAAAAAATGACGGTCACAGCGATCTTTGCGGCCGTAGCCGTAGTGGGAAGTTTATTTTCTTTTCCGGTATTCGGCTCGAAATGTGCACCGGTTCAGCATCTGGTGAATGTTTTGTGTGCAGTGCTGGTAGGACCCTGGTGGGCGATCGCACAGGCCTTTGTCGCGTCGCTGGTCCGTAATTTGCTTGGACTGGGAAGTCCGCTGGCGTTTCCGGGAAGTATGTGCGGAGCGCTGCTTGCGGGTTTGCTCTACAAATATGGGAAGAAACTGCCCTTTGCTTATATCGGGGAGGTTTTTGGAACCGGAATCATCGGCGGAATGCTTTCTTATCCGATTGCATATTTCGTGATGGGCAATCAGGCAGCAGCACTTTTTACTTTTGTCATTCCGTTTTTGATCAGTACATGCGGTGGAACGATCCTTGCGATCATCCTTACACTGCCTTTGAAAAGAAACGGGATGCTAGGTAAAATGAAGCAGAGTTTGGAAGAATAAAAGGTAGCAATATGGAACTGACAGCACATTACATCGCAGAACTTCATAGCCGGATCCGGAAGGAATGTCCGATCATTCATTGTATTACAAATGCAGTGACAGTGAATGATTGTGCCAATGTCCTGCTGGCAGCAGGGGCATCGCCTACCATGGCGCACCATCCGTTAGAAGTAGAAGAGATCACAGCGGGAACGAATGCGCTGGTATGTAATTTTGGTGCCATCGCAGATTATGAAGCGATGGAAAAAGCAGGAAGGGTGGCAGCGAAATTCGGACATGCCATCATCATCGATCCGGTGGGAATATCCGGCTCTACCTATCGCCGTGAAAAATGTAAGGACCTGATCGAACAGATCCACCCAACCTGTGTGCGGGGAAATTATTCCGAAATACGTGCCCTGATTGAGAATTGCAGTACAGCAACCGGGGTGGATTCCGGTGACACATTTCTTAGTATAGAAGCAATGGAACAATATGCAAAGGAACATGAATTGATCCTTGTGGCCTCCGGAGCAAAAGATATGATCACCGATGGGACAAACACCTATGTTTGCGATCATGGCGATCCGCGAATGGCGAAGATCACAGGCAGCGGCTGTATGTCTTCGGCGCTTTTGGGTGCATTTTTAGGAATGGACGCTTCCGTATCCGGTGCGGCTGCATGCTGCGCGTTTGTGGGGATCGCAGGAGAATTGGCGGCAGCAAAAACAGATGCCTGCGGTGGCGGAACCATGACATTTCGCAATTACTTTATTGATGCAGTATCTTTAGTGACAGAGGAACAGTTGGCGCAGGCATTCGCCGGAAAGAGATGAATAGTTACTGGAACGAGGCACGAGTGAACAGTAACGATAAACACTTTACTGCATTAACACTGGAACTTGAAGAGTTGCAAAGGCTTTCGGCCTATGTTATTCTCTACATGTTAGTTTATACTTAACAAAGAGAGAGAGGAAAAGAACATGAAGAAAAGAATGGTAGTTTTGTTAAGTGCTGTACTTGCAATGTCAGCGCTTACAGCAGGATGTGGAGCAAAGAATGCTTCCGTAAAGACTGGTCTTGGAATGAGCACAAGCCTTTCTAGTTCAGCAGATGCCGGCGAGGAAGACGGTCGTGGACAGACAGATGCAACGATCGCAGCAGTTACTGTTGACAAAGATGGCAAGATTGTAGCATGTACGATCGATGTTGCACAGACAAAGATCAATTTTGATGCTGAGGGTAAGATCACTTCTGATGTAAACGGAGAGTTCCGTTCAAAGCGTGAGTTGGGACCCGATTATGGTATGAAGGGTGCTTCTCCGATTGGTAAAGAGTGGGATGAGCAGGCAGATGCTTTCGCTGAGTTCTGTATTGGAAAGACTGCTGATGAAGTTCTCGGAATCGCAGCAGACGATGCAGATTTAGCTGCTTCTTGTACCATGCACATTGATGCTTTCCAGGAAGCGATCGCTAAGGCTATTGAAAATGCAACAGAGGGTGGTGCAAAGGCAACTGACAAGTTAGGTCTTGGTGTTACTACAAACATCGCGAAGTCCAAAGACGCATCTGCAGATGAAGACGGACTTGCACAGGCATATACAACTGTTTCTGTAGTTACTGTTGATGATAAGGGCAAGATCACAAGTTCTTTACTTGATTCTGTACAGGGAAATGTAAACTTTGATGCAACCGGAAAGATCACATCTGACGTATCAGCAAAAGTTGCTACAAAGAACGAACTTGGTGATGATTACGGTATGAGAGGTGCTTCTCCCATCGGTAAAGAGTGGAACGAGCAGGCAGCAGCATACGCAGAGTACACAGTAGGAAAGACTGCTGATGAAGTAAATGCGATCGCTTTAACAGAGGGCGCACCGGCTGATGCAGATTTAGCAGCTTCTGTAACCATACATGTAACAGATTTGAACACCGCCATTACAAAGGCAGTTAGCAACGCAAAATAATAACATATGCTGAATATAGAGGAGTGTGTACAGATGCGCACTCCTCTTTTTTCGTGAAAGAATGTAAGAGATGAAGAAGAGATGGATGATAGCCGCAGGAGCGGTTTTGGTGACAATTGTTTTTTTGTTGGTATTTCAAGTATGTGATTTGCCATTTGGTAAAATGACACGATATACGGCTACTTTTCTGGACGTGTTTGATACCCGGACGGAAGTTGTCGGTTATGCGAAAAATAAAGAGGATTTTTTAGCGCAGGTAGAACTTTTGAAGGAGAAACTGATATACTATCATGAGTTATATGATATTTACCAGGACCATGAGGGTATCAATAATATAAAAACGATCAATGACCGGGCGGGAATCGAACCGGTTGTAGTTGATCGGGAAATCATTGATCTTTTAAAGTATAGTAAAGAGATGTATGAACTTACAGATGGACAGGTGAATGTCGCCATGGGAAGCGTGCTTTCTATCTGGCATGACTATAGAGAACGTGCATTGGCAGATCCGGAGCATGCAAAAGTGCCGCCTATGGAGCGGTTGCAGGAAGCCGCTGACCATACAGATATCCATCAGATCGTGATTGACGAATCCGCATCCACGGTCTATTTGACGGACAAAGAAATGTCTTTGGACGTTGGTGGTATCGGTAAGGGTTATGCAGTACAAAAAGTAGTGGATTATGCAAAAGAGATCGGAATGGAACGGGGACTGATCAGCGTAGGCGGCAATGTCTGTGCCATCGGAGAACGGATCGATGGCACGATGTGGAGGCTGGGAATACAGAATCCGGATTTAGAGAGCGATATCAAATATGTGCAAAAGGTGGATCTCAAGGATAAATGTGTAGTTAGCAGCGGAAACTATCAAAGGTATTATGAGGTGGACGGAAAGCGTTATTGCCATATCATTGATTCGGATACGCTGATGCCGGCAGATTATTTTGCTGCCGTTTCCATTATAACAGAGGATTCCGGAATGGCAGATGCATTGTCAACAGCTGTTTACAATATGCCCCTTTCGGAAGGGCGGGCATTTGTGAATCGCATGGAAAATGTGGAAGCAATGTGGATCATGGAGGATGGCGGCATCGAGTATTCGGAAAATTTTGAAACTTTTGTGGCAGAGTAGCGGAGAATACAAATCAGAATTTTTTGTTTCCAATCGAAAACTTTTGTGATAGTATAAATATAGTCGAGCCAATAGAGGCTTTTATTTTATGCGATTGAATGATAAGAGATTGATGTAAAGGAAAATGGTACACGAAATGAAGATAGGATTTGATAATGACAAGTATTTAAAAATGCAGTCGGAGCACATTCGTGAGCGGATCCGTCAGTTTGATAACAAACTGTATTTGGAGTTTGGTGGAAAACTGTTTGATGATTTTCACGCGTCAAGAGTTTTGCCCGGATTTCAGCCGGATTCGAAATTGCACATGCTGCTGGAATTAAAAGATCAGGCAGAGATCGTAATCGTGATCAGCGCAGAGGATATCGAAGGAAACAAGATCCGTGGCGATTACGGCATTACTTACGATATGGATGTTATGCGTTTGATCGATGCATTCCGCGGTGTCGGTTTGTATGTAGGAAGTGTCTGCATTACAAAATATGGCGGACAGGCTGCAGCAGATCAGTTTTGCAAGCGTCTGAACGATCTTGGCATTAAAACTTATCACCACTTTAAAATACCCGGATATCCCAGTGATATTCAGACGATCGTTAGTGATGAGGGATATGGAAAAAATGATTATATCGAGACGGAACGTCCGTTGGTAGTGATCACCGCACCGGGACCGGGAAGCGGAAAAATGGCTACTTGTTTGTCGCAGTTATATCACGAACATAAGCGTGGCGTCAAAGCCGGATATGCAAAATTCGAGACTTTCCCGATCTGGAATGTTCCGCTGAAGCATCCTATCAATCTGGCATACGAGGCGGCTACCGCGGATCTGAACGATGTCAATATGATCGATCCCTTCCACTTAGAAGCCTATGGAGAAACAACGGTCAACTATAACCGTGACGTAGAAATCTTCCCTGTTTTAAATGCAATGTTTGAGCAGATACAGGGAGAGAGCCCGTATAAGTCTCCGACAGATATGGGTGTAAACATGGCTGGAAACTGCATCACAGATGATGAAGTTTGCAGGGCAGCCTCCTGTCGGGAGATCATTTGCCGTTACTATCAGGGAT
>CAMBUC010000149.1 GCA_945871045.1 uncultured bacterium | reverse complement strand
AAGTATATAGCAAAGAAATAAGTAATATATTATAATAGATAGCGGCTGGAGTTTTCCGGCCGCTATTTTAAACTATGTGGAAGGGAGTATCTGATCATGTCAATACAAACTTTTTTGGAGCAGGCCGGCGTGCTTCTTTTGATCGTTGTGGCTTGCGTGTATTTCGGAATGCGTCTTTTGATCTTAAAAGACGTGAGCGCCATCCGCGGAAAAAACAAACCGCCGGTGAAGGATCCCGATGGGTATGCAAGTGCCAGCGGAAAACTCATTCTCTTTTTGGGAGCAGCAACATTTATCATGGCAATCTTACAGTTTGTGAATGTATACGCTGCCCTTGCAGAGATCATTGTGTGCATTCTGGTCATGGGTTTTGTCTGGAAACACATTAACGATAAGTATGGCGAGTAACGTACAGTAGAGGAAAGCAGGAGTTCACAACTATGAATCAGTATTCGGTATTGCTGGTAGATGACGAAGAGGAAGTATACCAGGTGATCATGAAAAAATTAGACTGGGAGAGCATGGGTTTTCGGATCGCAGGCTATGCCAGAAATGGTGTGGAGGCGCTGGAACTGGCAGAAGAAATGCAGGTGGATGTTGTCATGACAGACATCAAGATGCCCTATATGGATGGCCTTACCCTCTGCAGGAAATTAAAGGAACAGTACCAGAAGATAAAAGTGATCATCTTTTCGGGCTTTGATGAGTTTGAATATGCCAAGGAAGCCATCAAAATAGAGGCGGAGGAATATATCTTAAAACCGATCAATGCAAATGAATTGCGGGAAGTATTTGAGCGCATGAAAGTCAATCTGGACAAGGAGATGGACGAGAAGCGAAACATCGATAAACTGCGCGAATACTATCTGGAAAGTCTGCCGGTGCTTCAGGAAAACTTTTTCACATCCCTGATCGACGGGCGCATTCCGGAGGAATCCATAGAAACCTATGCAAAGAATTATCAGATCGATCTGCCGGGTCCTTATTATGTAGTCACTGTGTTACATATCAGCACCACCCCGCAGGAAAATGAAACAGCCATGGATCCCTTTTTATTAACGGTATCGGTAAAGCGTCTCGTAGAAGAACAACTGGCAGATGAGTGGGACTTCCGGACGGTGACTTACCTGGGAGATATTATCGTGATCGCCCAGCTGGGAGAAGAAGCGGACAGCATGCGTTTTACGGACCGCATGGATAATATATGCAAACTGGCAAGGCGTGTCTGTGAGGCAAGAGTAACGGCGGGAGTCGGCCATGTGTGCGATCAGTTAAGCCAGATTCCCTTGTCTTATCAGGGCGCAAAGAATGCCACTTCCTACCGCGTCATGTACGGAACCACCAGAGCCATCAACATTGCCGAAACGGATCCTCAGGAAAATGCCGATCTGCCCTGGGAGGAGCCGTACATCCAGAAGATATTAAAGAAAATAAAAATGGGAGAGAAGGAACCGTTACAGGAAGCCATTGATGAATTTATCAAAGCCCTGTTAAAAAACAAGATGTCATTGCAGAAGTACCGGATCCTGATCATGGAACTCATTACGGAAATCTTCCGTTTCGGTGCCAACAACCAGATGAATATGGAAGAGATTTTTGGCGAGGACAATGATATTTATACCCAGGCGATGCAATTGGAGTCCCCGGAAGCCCTTGGCAGGTGGCTGCAGAATAGTTGTCTGAAGATGCAGTGTCAGGTTATGACGGAGCGGTCCGATACGACAAAATCTTTTGTGACGAGAGCTGTCCAATATGTACAGGAGCATTATGGTGACCATACGCTGAGTGTAGAGACGATCTGCGGATATCTGAATGTCAGCGCTGCCTATTTTTCTACGGTGTTTAAAAAGGAAACGGGGAAAACCTTTATCAATTACCTGACGGATTATCGCATGGAGGAGGCAGTCAGCCTGCTTTTGACGCAAAATGAAAAAACCTATGTGATCGCAGAGAAGGTTGGATATTCAGATCCGAATTATTTTAGTTATGTATTCAAAAAACAGTTCGGAATGTCACCTTCAAAATATAAAATGAGTAAATTGGAGCAGAATTGAAGAACCTAAGACAGTACTATGAACAGTTAATTGCATACCTCAAGCGGAATATGAAGCCTCAGTCCATTCAAATGACGATCGCCATCTCCTTTACCATCGTATCATTATTATCCATGGGTATGCTGGGAATCTCCTTATACAGCCGTTTCGTCAACAAAATGCAGGATATGACGACCCAGAGTTCCGAACAGTTGTTGAACCAGACGGCGGCAAATCTGGGGGATTACCTGCGCAGCATGCGACGGATCTCCGATGCCATGTATTACAGTGTCATTAAGGACAAGGATCTGGAGACCGACACGCTGGATGAGGAAATGAACTTTTTGTATGAGGCAAATAAGGACAACCTTATCAGTATTGCATGCTACACGAACGAAGGGGAACTGGTTGCGGCTGCTCCTGTCACTACGAAGAAGGAGCATGTGAAGGTTGCAGAGCAGGAGTGGTTTACCGAAGCGGTAGGCCAGATGGAAAACATTCATTTTTCCACTCCCCATGTTCAAAACCTTTTTGATGACAGTACTTACCGGTATTACTGGGTCATCTCACTAAGCCGGGCGGTGGAACTGACAAACAATGGAAATTCAACGCTGGGCGTGCTGCTTGTTGACATGAACTACAGCAGTATCGAACGTCTCCTGACAAAAGCAAACACGGATAATGCATCGGAGTATATCTATCTTATCGACAGCAATGGTGAGATCATCTTTCACCCGAAGCAGAATCTGATCTATACCAATCTCTACGAAGAAAATAATCTTGCCGCGGCTGCCTATCCGGATGGAAGCGTGCAGGAAGAGTATCGCGGGGAGAAGCGGCTGGTTACGGTAAAATCCGTCAGTTATACCGGCTGGAAACTGGTGAGTGTTGTGCCTATCAGTGCCTTCGAGATGGGTCTTTCCGGCATGAAAATGTTTGTGATCCTCTTGATGGCGGTAGTTATGCTGATGATCATCGTACTCAACCAGCTCGTATCCGCCCGCATTGCGGATCCCCTCAAAAAACTCAATGAGTCCGTCAAGGAGTGGGAATCGGGAAATCTGAATCCGAAGATCTATGTAGGCGGTTCCATGGAGGTGGAGCATCTGGGAAAGACCCTGCGCTCTACGGTGGAACAGATCCGCGAACTGATGCACGACATATTGGTCGAGCAGGAGGAAAAACGAAAGAGCGAACTGGATGCCCTGCAGTCCCAGATCAATCCGCATTTTTTATATAATACATTGGATTCCATCGTTTGGATGATCGAGGGGGAGCGCTACGAGGACGCGGTATTTATGATCACACAGCTGGCGAGCCTGTTCCGCATCAGTTTAAGCCGGGGAAAAACCATCATCCGGGTGGAAGATGAGATCCGGCATGCAAAAAATTATATGAATATCCAAAAGATCCGCTATAAAAATGTGTTTCTCGTAGAGTTTCAAATAGAAGAGGATATTTTGAACTGCTGTACCGTCAAACTGGTGATCCAACCCCTGTTGGAAAATGCCATTTACTATGGTGTGGAGTGCATGGATGAGGACGGAGAGATCCGCGTGGTTGGATATCGGCGTGGAGATGATATTTATATTGAAGTACAGGACAACGGTCTTGGCATGCCGGAAGAAACCGTAAAGGCCCTTTTGACAGAGAATAACCGGGTGAGAAAATCCGGTTCCGGTGTGGGACTGATCAATGTCCACAAACGGATCCGGCTGCGTTTTGGTGATCCTTACGGTCTGGAAATTGACAGTCAGCCGGATGAGGGAACCACGGTAAGAATCCACCTGCCCTATATCGAATACTCGCCGGAGACAGTGGAACGGCTGGAGGATGGGCGGTTAAAGCAATTGAGGAAGGAACAGCAACATGAAGAGAAATAGATTTTATTTTGGAATCCTTATCCTGATTCTTGTGATGCTCATCGTGTGGGCTTCCTATCAGTTGCTTTATGCAGGCAGGGAGCAGGAAACCCATACGATCTCGGTGATCGTCAATGACAGCAATCATGACCGCTGGATGGCATTGCATCAGGGAATGGATCAGGCGGCGGGTGACAATAATATCAATCTGAATTTCGTTTCCACAGGAACATTTACCGGTGTAGAGGAAGAACTGGCACTGGTTGAGCGGGAACTGGAAAACGGGGCGGAAGGTATCATTGTACAGATGGTAGCAGGTGCACAGGAATTCCATGAGCGCAGGCAGTTGTTTGACGGTGTGCCGGTCATGCTGCTGGAAACGGATATTACCCCGGAGGGGGTTTTTGCCATCACGGGACCGGATAATGCAGCCATCGGAAGAGCCCTCGGTTATGCCTTGAAGGCGGATCTGGGGGAGAATCTTTCCGGAAAGACCATCGGGATTTTATGTGGAAATGAGGAGAAACTATCTTCACAGCAGCGGCTGGCAGGTGTGAAAGAGGCGCTGACAGGCGCTTCGGCAGAGATCCTGTGGACGCTGGGGGAGGAAACAGAACTGGCGGATGACGCCAATACGCTGTTACAGATGCCGCCGGTGGATATCGTGCTGGCGTTGGAAAATGATGAAACAGAGCGGATGGTAGATCTGCTGCAGTCTGATAAAACGCGAAAGAAAAGTCTTTTATACGGAGTGGGGTGCTCGGAAAAGGCGGTTTACTATCTGGATAAAGGGGTGATCCGCACGCTGGTAGTTCCAAACGAGTTCAATATGGGATATCAGAGCGTGGAGTCAATCGCAAAGCAGCTGCATTACCGGCTGGCAAAGGCAGAGGATTGTGAGGTGGATTTTCTGGTAGTTGATCAGACAAACCTGTATGCTTCGGATAACCAGAAAATATTATTTCCGATCGTACAGTAATTGAGTGGGGGAGAAGATGAGAAGGAAATTACAGTTTTTGGCGTGTATGTTAGTAGTGTGCATGCTTGCCGGTCTGTTAACGGGGTGTACCGGTGAGCGTAAGGTGAATGAGCAAAAGAGCATAAAACTTGGAGTGACCCTGTATGACCAGTATGATACGTTTGTGTCTCAACTGATGGAGTGTTTTAATGATTATGCAACGGAAAAAGCGGCGGAAACCAAAGTCGCCATCAACATTGAGACTTACAATGCCGCAGACCGGCAGCTGACGCAGAACGATCAGGTAAAGGAGATGTTAAGCGATGGTTGTGATGTGATCTGCGTCAATCTCGTGGACCGTACCGAGCCCACGACGATCATTGATATGGCAAAAAAGGAGAATGTGCCGGTGATCTTTTTCAACCGGGAACTGGTGGAAGAAGACCTGGAGCGGTGGAAGCAGTTGTATTATGTGGGAGCATCAGCCTTTGAATCCGGGATCATGGAGGGAGAGATCGCCGCGGAGGCCTTTTTGGAAAACCCGGCGGTGGATAAAAATGCAGACGGGATCTTTCAGTACATTGTGCTGGAGGGGGAGGCCGGTCATCAGGACTCCATCGTCCGTACCGAGTATTCGGTATCAACGATGATTGAAAAAGGCGTTGAAGTGGAAAAACTTGGCTATGCAATTGCAAATTGGAACCGTGCCCAGGCGCAGACCAAAATGACTCAGATGCTCAGTGAATATGGGGAGCAGATCGAACTGGTGATCGCAAATAATGATGACATGGCTCTGGGGGCCATCGATGCCCTAAAGGTCTGCGGCATGCGTAAGGAAACGTGGCCGG
>CAMBUC010000148.1 GCA_945871045.1 uncultured bacterium | reverse complement strand
TGTACGGATAGTACAAAAACGGCATGATATCAAATGCTGATATCTCACATCCCAGTTCTGCCGCTGCCGAGATCGCCACCAGCATCTGCGCACCATAAGGGATCACTCCCTGAAAAATACAGGAAAAGGTATCCAGAATCGAAGCCGCATTCTTCGGCGAGATCTCATACTCCTGCGCCATCTCTTTTGCGATGGGATTTGCCATCACGATGGCAACGGTATTATTTGCCGTCGCTATATCCATCGCACCGACCAGAAGTCCCATTCCCAGTTTTCCTGTGCGGTTGCTCTTAAATACACGCTTGGTAAATGACAAGAGCGCTTCAAAACCGCCATAGGTTTGGATCAATGAGCAGATCGCAGCCACCAGAATGGCAACCATGGTTGTCTCATACATACCGGCCGCACCGGAACCCATATTTGAAAGCAGATCTGTCGCTGCTGTTGCACCGGTAGCAAGCATGATCACTGAACCGGAGATAATACCGATCAGAAGAACGACGAATACGTTAATGCCAATCACACCACCGGCTAAAACAAGCAGATATGGAATGATCTGGATCAGTCTGTACTCGCCGGGAACTGCCGCAGCATTTACCACGTCCTTCGAGCGCAAAAAGAAAATGACCAGAGTCACAAGGGCCGCAGGTACTGTGATCGCAAAATTGGCACGGAATTTATCTTTCATGGCACAGCCCTGACCATTGCATGCTGCGATGGTTGTATCGGATATGAATGACAGATTATCGCCAAACATCGCGCCGCTCATAACCGCACCGACACAAAGCGGTGCATAAAAACCGGATGCCTGAGAAACCGCGATGGCGATCGGTGTGATCAACGTGATCGTTCCTACGGACGTTCCCATTGCAAGTGATACAAAACAACTGACCACAAACAACACCAGCACCGCATACTGGGCGGGAATGATGGAGAGCAATAAATAAGCAACGCTCTGGGCACTGCTTCTTCCAACCACTCCGACAAAAATACCTGCCGTCATAAAAATGAGGATCATCGTGATAATATTCGGATCCCCCACGCCCTTTGCCATCACCTGAATCTTATCCTGAAATTTCAAAGACGGATTTTGCATACAGGCAACAAGCAGTGCCAGTAAAAACGACACAACGATCGGTATCTGATAAAATCCCATCGGTATCTTTAAAATATACTCAAAGAGAATTCCAAGTCCTAAATAAAAGATCAAAAAAACTCCGATCGGAAATAACGCTTTCCAGTTTCCTTTCCTCATATAGATCTTCCCCTTTATTGTTTATTTTTTCTCACACTATATCCAAAGGAACCCACTTCTTTTCCGAGTTTAAAATATCTGCCGTGGGAATACGCCACAAGCCCTGCATCATTCAGATGGAAAGTTCCTTTTTCATCCATATATCTCTCGTCTACGGTCACGCTGACAATCTCTGCCAAAAACATATCATGCGTTCCAAGCGGAATGATCTGCGTCACTTTGCAGGCAAGATTGACCGGACTTTCTGCGATCGCAGGCACACCCACCCCCTCGACTGCGATGGGTGTCAAATGCATCTTTGCAAACTTGTCCACATCTCTTCCGGAGCGCACGCCACAATAATCGCAAGCATACACCAGCGGCTCATGAACAAGATTGACAACAAATTCCTTCGTATCGCAAAGGATCCCATGGGAATGACGTTCTTTCCGGACAGAAATAGACAGCATCGCCGGGTCGGAATTGATCGTTCCGGTCCAAGCCACCGTGATGATATTCGGTTTTTCCCCCGGACGGGCCACACTCACCATAACCGCCGGAACCGGATACAACAGATTCCCGCCCCGCCAGGTCTGCTTTTTTCCACTCGCTGGTTTCTGTTTTGAGGGCTTATCTGTCCCTTTCCGGGTCTGGTTTTTTCTCGGATTCTGCACAGGCTTCCTTTGGGATTTCTTCGGCTGTGCAAAGTCAGACGGTTTTGCCTGTTTCATGCTATTGCTCCTGCATCGCCCGGATCAACTCCGGTATAAACTGTTTTTTACGCGAGACCACACCACGAAGTACCACTTCTTCCGCTTCCTCTTTTGCATCACGGAACGCCTGACCAAGTAATCTGCGGGCACCTTCTCCGGCGCATAACACCTCCGACTGCTCCATCACGATATTCGTTAACAAAACAAATACCATATCCAGTTTACGATCCACCAACATCGTATCCAGGTAACCATCCACGCGGTTTTTCACGTCTTCCAGATCAAGACCACTCATGGCACTGATCTGGCTGACACCAAAGGTGATCTTTTCAGCAGTAAACGTCTTAAAGTCAAGATAGCAGATTTCTTCGATGCTCTTTCTTCGGAAATCGCTGCCTGCACGGAACATATTGCTGGCAAAGGTTTCTATATCAATCCCCGCGATCTGAGCCAGTTCTTCTGCTGCTTCTTTATCAAAGGCTGTACAGGTGGGAGAGCGGAACATCAGTGTATCTGAAATGATCGCTGCGCAGAGTAAGCCTGCGATTTTTTGATCCACTTCCACACCTTTTTCCTGATACATTTTCCATACGATAGAGGATGTCGAACCCAGCGGCTGATTGCGGAAAAAGACCGGAGACATGGTCTCTAAACTGCCCAGTCTGTGATGATCGATGATCTCCAACACCTCTGCTCCGGAAATACCGTCAACCGCCTGTGTCTTTTCGTTGTGATCCACGAGGATCACACGCTTTTTTTGCATATTTAACAGGTTTCTGCGGGAAATCATTCCCACGTAATCACCATTCTCATCCAAAACAGGAAAATCACGATGACGCTCTTTGGACATCACATCTTTAATGTCATCAATGTAGTCATCCAGTTCAAAGGTGATGAGACCTTTTTTTGTCATGATGGATTTGATAGGCATACTCTGATTGATGAGGCGGGCAGTCGTAAAGGTATCATAAGGTGTTGAGATCAGCACGCAGTCTCTGCGCTTTGCCATTTCAAGCATCTCTGTGGAAACCTGAGATCCGCCGCAGATAATCATACAGCTGACATCCAGTTCCAGAGAACGGCGCTGCATCTCCTCGCGGTCACCAAGAATGACCAGATCGTCTTTGTCGATATATTCTTCCACACGCTCTTTGTTGCCGGCAGCTACCTCCACTTTTCCGTGCATAAAGATCCCGTGTTCGTTTCCGGTCAACAGCGTTCCGTTGAGGGTCTCAATGATATTTTTGTATTGCGGGCGCGCCTGGGAAAGGCTCTCCTGATTGGACACCTCCATGTAACACATGGCAATATCATTGTTAGAGATCAGTCCCACCAATTTGCGATCCTCATTTACGATGGGAAGTGTTACCACACGCTCCGTCTGCATCAGTTCCCATGCTTTTTTCAATGTAATGCCCTGTCGAACGCCTGCCGTACGACGAATATTGATATCCTTGACCTGCGCACCCACATCACTGACCTGTTCCGGCGCTTCCACGCCAAAATAGTCCAGTACATACGCGGTCTCACTATTCATGGCACCGGCACGCTTCGGTTCATAATTCGCTCTCTCTGTTTGATTTTTCAAGGCAGCGTATGCAATCGCTGCACAAATAGAATCAGTATCCGGATTCTTGTGTCCAACAACCCAGATACTGTTTGTTTCACTATAACTCATAAACACCTCTATGATCAATTATGCAATTTTTGATTTGATATCAGCCAACAACTGGATATTATGATTCGTCTCATTCTCCAGCGTCAATTCCACTTTCGTAATATTTCGATCAAGCGTCTGAATCCGTTCCTTCATGGTCTGCATGTCATTGTACAATGCCTCTAATAACTCTCTATCTGTCATAAAATCCCCCTTCTAAACAATTAGAACAAGAATAAAAATACCAAGATACCCACCACGCCAAGAAAATTCAAGACAGAGAATCCAAGAGATACTTTCAACAGTTTCGATTGTCCGCGCATCTGCACACTCAGGCTGTCCACCTGTTCCTGAATATGCTTACGGGTTTTCTCGTCGCCCTCAGATAATAACTTGCTCTGCTCGTCCATGGAAGCCTGAATGTTACGATAACATTTCACATCTTCCGCGTGGATCTTGTCGGCAATGTCCGTCTTCAATGTGGTGATGCGGCTGTTCATCTCGGTAGAAAGTTCATTGATCTGATCTTTGTGGCCGAGTTGTTCCAACTGCTCCTTTAAACCTTCCAGACTACGCGTATTCTGATCGATCATGCTCTGCGTTGCGGCTTCAACCACCTGACGCGTCTTTTCTGTAGACTGATTCAGTTCATGGGTCAGATTGCGGGTCAACCCGCTGACCTCTTTGCTCAGGGAATCGGACAGACCGGACATCTCCGTTCTCACGCCTTCAGACATGGAGTCGATCCGGACAGAAACATTCTTCATGATCTTGTCCGCCTCGCCTTTTCGCACATGGATCAGGCTGTCCAGTTCGCTAGCCTTTGCTTCTCTTGCGTCCACGGTCTCCTGCAATTCTTTTGCCTTCGTCTCCCGATTTTTCATCAACTGCTGTAACTGTTTTGCCTTCTCGCGGAATTCATCGATCTGCTGTAGTAAGAAATCTTCCTTTTTCATATCCATCATTTCCGATACATCCATCCCTATTTTTTCTGTTATATGATCTAATTCATTCGCTTCTGCGACTGCATCCTGAAGAGAAATCTCTTCCTGCACAGGCTCTTCTTTCGTTTCCACCGATGCGGGCTGTGCTTCCGAAGATACTGACTCCGTCGGTTCCGGGTCCACGAATTCCGATTCCGTTTCAGCCGACTCTTCCGCCTCAAACATCTCCTCCGAAGCATCACAAAGAACGGCCTGTTCCATAGACTGCTCCTGCGTCTCCAAAACAACCGGTTCTTCTGTGGGTTCTTCAAAAATGTCTGTCCGTTCTGACATTTTCGGTTTTACGGATTCTGTTTTATAGGCCGGCTTCTCCGGTCTTGTGACGGATGACGTCCTCGTCGCTGTCCTGCGCAGCGGTCTGCGAAACCACTCCTCGATCTGAAGCATAATTTTCCTCCCAGTATGACTAGTCTATGCTACATTCTAACACCGAAACCGCAATTTGTAAATTCTTGTTTCGCGGAAATACATAGGAAATTATTTGGTCTTTTTTCCAAAAGTTATTTCTGCATCCTGCCGGAGGCTTTTTGTTGTATAGGAGACGAAGTATCCTATACAACAAAAAATCCCCCTACAGGCAATGTCCGCAGGGGGATAAAAGTTCATTTCATCTGTGTGAATTATTTGTATAACTCAACCAGTCTCTGTAAGTGCTCGAAACGAGCCTTTGCAGCTTCCTCAGACTCCTTGAACAGTCTCTCAGCTCTCTCAGGGAACGGCTTGATCAGACGAGTATAACGTGCCTCGTTGTTCAGGAAATCCTGGTATGTGCCGTCTCCGGCCTTAGAAGTCAAGGTGAACGGGTTCTTGCCCTCTGCCTTTAATGCAGGGTTGAATGAGAACAAGTTCCAGTAACCGGAAGCAACTGCCTTCTTCATCTCATCCTGGCAGTGGTTCATACCACCCTTAGCGATACCGTGTAACTCACAAGGAGCGTATCCGATGATCAGGGAAGGTCCGTTGTATGCCTCAGCCTCAGCGATAGCCTTAACAGCCTGAGCAGGGTTAGCGCCAAGAGCGATCTGTGCTACGTAAACGTAACCATAACTCATAGCGATCTCTGACAGAGACTTCTTGCCGATCTCCTTTCCAGCTGCAGCGAACTGGCAAACCTCAC
>CAMBUC010000147.1 GCA_945871045.1 uncultured bacterium | reverse complement strand
TTTTATAATTATTGTTTATGATACCTTCAAGGTAAACTTCTGAATCTCTTTTTCTGAACTCACCTTTTCGATCTGGGCACCAAGACTTGCGAGTTTTTCCTCAAAGTGCTCATATCCCCGCTCAATGTAATAAATATCATCCACGATGGTGATCCCTTCTGCCGCAAGTCCTGCGATCACAAGGGCAGCTCCTGCGCGAAGGTCCGGTGCACTCACTCTGGCCCCGGTATATCTCTCCACTCCGGTAATGATGGCGATATTGCTCTCCACCTTGATGGTCGCACCCATACGGGTCAACTCGTCAACATATTTGAAACGGTTCTCAAAGATGCTTTCCGTTACTGTACTGGTTCCTTGTGCGATACCAAGAATGACTGCCATCTGCGGCTGCATATCTGTGGGGAATCCCGGATAGGGAAGTGTCGTTACCTGGGTGTGGTTCATCGGCTTTGCGCAGACCACACGCACCGCATCATCAAATTCCTCCACTTCACAGCCCACCTCCAACAGCTTTGCGGTGGTCGCCTCTAAGTGCTTGGGAATCACATTTTTGACGGTGACATCTCCACGAGTAGCCGCCGCCGCAAACATAAATGTTCCCGCTTCGATCTGATCAGGAATGATCGAATACTCCGTCTTGTGCAATTTTTCTACACCGACGATACGGATCACATCCGTTCCTGCCCCGCGGATACCTGCGCCCATACTGTTCAAGAAGTTCGCTACATCTACCACATGCGGCTCTTTTGCAGCATTTTCAATAATGGTCTTTCCCTCTGCCATTGCTGCCGCCATCATGATGTTGATCGTTGCACCCACAGATACTTTATCCAGATAGATATGTGTGCCTGCCAAGTGCTCCGCCTCGGCAGCGATCAGTCCATGCTGAATATCCACCTTTGCACCTAATGCTCGAAAGCCCTTTAAATGAAGGTCGATGGGACGGCTTCCAATGTCACAGCCACCGGGCAATGCCACTTCTGCTTTTTTATATTTACCCAACAGCGCACCTAAAAGATAATAAGATGCACGGATCTTCTTAATATATTCATAATCCACTGACATATCAGAGATCGAACTTCCATTGATCTTTACCGTATGCGCGTCAACTCTTTCTACTTTAGCGCCGATCCCTTCGATCGCGCCTAGAAGAACATTGATGTCTCTCACATCCGGAAGATTATCGATCGTAACCGTCTCATCCGTCATGATCGCTGCAGCAAGGATTGCCAATGCCGCATTTTTCGCACCGCCGATCTCCACTTCTCCAACTAAAGGATTTCCACCTTTGATCACATATTGTTCCATCTTGCACCTCTGCAATTTTCATTCATACAATTATACACAAACCACGTTATTATAGTGGCATCTTTGCTATTTGTCAACAGAAATCGCGTGAAGACCCACTTTTCCATTAATTATAGCAATGTTCACAGGCTTTGTAAATATGGAAAGTTGTGTCTATGCCGCCCCAAACTCCCAGTTTATGCCTGTTTGACGGTCCGATCATTTCGTGCGCTTATAATTCATCCTATGCACGGTATGGGTTTCTGTGCGTGTCTAATGTGCAAACTGACTATTATAAAGTGACGCGTAAAATCCACCTGCAGCCAGAAGGTGCTCATGATCCCCCTGTTCGATGATATGCCCGTCTTTCATGACAAGGATCACATCTGCACTTTGGATCGTCGACAGACGATGGGCAACAATAAAACTTGTCCTTCCCTTCATCATTGTCGCAAAGGCGTTTTGGATCTTCAGTTCGGTACGGGTATCGATGGAACTGGTCGCCTCATCCAGAATTAGCATTGGCGGAAGACAAAGCATGACCCGGGCGATACAGAGTAACTGTTTTTGTCCCTGGGAAAGACCGCCGCCGTCCTCACCCATGGGTGTATCATAGCCTTGCGGCAAACGTTTGATAAAACTATGACAATGACTCGCCTTTGCCGCAGCGATCATTTCTTCCTCTGTAGCATCCGGTTTACCCATACAGATATTCTCACGGATCGTTCCGGAATGCAGCCAGGTCTCCTGAAGTACCATACCATAACTTTCCCGCAAACTCTCCCTTGTCACATGACGGATATCCGTGCCATCCACACGGATCGCGCCTTCTTTTACATCATAAAATCGCATGAGCAGATTGATAAGCGTAGTCTTTCCGCATCCGGTGGGACCAACGATGGCGATCCGCTGTCCCGGCTTCACCTGCAAGTTAAAGTCCTCGATCAAATGCTGCCCCGGCGTATAAGAAAAGGACACATGTTCCAGATCCACGCTGCCTGCTACCTGCGAAAGAACGGCAGCCCCTTCCTCCTCAGCCACCTCCGGCTCCTCTTCCATCAGTTCAAATACCCGCGCTGCACAGGCGATGGCATTCTGAAGTTCCGCGATGACACCGGAAATCTCATTAAAAGGCTTTGTATACTGGCTGGCATAATTCAAAAAGATAGACAACTGTCCAACTGTGAGATTTCCTGCCACCGCAGATAACGCGCCAAACACAGCGACCGCTGCATATACAATATTATTTACAAAACGCGTACAGGGATTCGTCAGAGAAGAGAAAAACACTGCTTTTTTTGAACAGGCCTCCAGACGGTCATTGATCTCATCAAATCGCTCCTGTGCCTCCTCTTCATGGCCATAGGCCTGCACGATCTTCTGATTCTGGATCATTTCATCCATATAGGCAGTCTGTTCTCCACGGATATCTGCCTGTTCCTGAAACATATGATACGTGCGCTTTGCAATAAAACTTGCTGTGAATAAGGAAAGGGGCGTTACGAGGATGACCACCAGCGCAATGCCTGCATCCTCACGAAGCATAAAAAACAATGTTCCAAATATCGTGATCACCCCTGTAAACAACTGGGTGAATCCCAGCAGCAAACCGTCTGCAAACTGATCCACATCCGAGATCATCCGGCTGGTGATGTCTCCGATGGAATGTCCGTCCAGATATTTCAAGGGCAAATGCTGTAACTTCTCCGTTGCATCATCGCGGATATCCCTTGTGACACTGTAGGTCAGACGGTTATTGCAGCGTGCCATCGCCCACTGTGCAATGCTATTTGTAACGATCACAGCCGCGATCAGGCGTAAGATTTTTGAGAGCGCTGCAAAATCCACTGCTCCCACGCCAAGCATGCAATCGATGGCATCCCCGGTCAGAAGCGGCACAGATAGTGTCAGCACAACCACCGCCAGAGCCAAAAAGATGCTTGCTGCCAGATAATACCAGTAGCCGCTTACATAACGCAGTACTTTTTTCATGGTTTCCCGCTTAAAATTCGTTTTCTGTTCCATGATCTACCTGCCTTTCTTCTGCTGGCTGCTGCCAAACTGTGATTCATAGATTTCCTTATATACGGGACAATTGCAGAGCAGTTCTTCATGGGTGCCTTGCCCGACTACTTTTCCGTCATCCATAACGATGATCAGATCCGCATAAAGGATAGAAGCTGCACGCTGTGACACGATGAGCACCGTCGGTTTCGGGTCAAGACCTGCGATCGCCCGGCGAAGGTTTGCATCCGTTGCATAATCCAGCGCAGAGGAACTATCATCCAGGATCAAAACTTCATGAGCCCCCACTAAGGTACGGGCAATGGCAAGACGCTGGCGCTGTCCGCCGGACAGATTCCGTCCCCCCTGTTCGATCATCTCTTCCAGACCATCCGCCTTTCCTTCTACGATCTCCTTTGCCTGTGCAGTCTCAAGGGCTTTCCACAAATCTTCCTCCGTGGCATCCATATTGCCCCACAGCAGATTTTCCCGGATCGTGCCCTTAAAAAGCACCGCTTTTTGCATGACCATTCCAACAAGGCTTCGCAGTTCGTCTTTCCTGTATTCCTTCACATTTTTTCCTGCAAGACGGACTTCTCCGGCCGTTGCATCATAAAACCGGGGGATCAGATGCACCAATGAGGACTTTCCGGAACCGGTTCCTCCGATGATTCCGACGGTTTGTCCCTTCTTTATAGAAAATGTAACGTCTTCCAGCGATTTATCACCGGCCCCTGCATAGACCAGATCCACATGAGAAAAGCCAATGATCTCCTCCTGATCATCCATCTGTATGTCTCCGACTCCCTGCGCCGGAAACTCCATGGAACTTTGCACCTCAAGCACACCTGCCACACGGCGGCCACTGGCCAGGGCACGGGTCAGAAGCACGATGGTATTTGCCAGTTTCACTAATTCCACTAAAATCTGTGACATATAGTCCAAAAGTGCCACCACATCCCCCTGCTCCATCGCACCAACAGATACTTTTACTCCTCCATTCGAAAGAAGCGCGATCACACCCAGATTGATCACAACATATGTCAGCGGATTCATAAGGGCAGAGATCTTTCCGACAAACATCTGCTCTTTTTTCAGCACTTCATTGTCCGCGCGAAAGTTCTCGATCTCCTCATCTTCCCGGTGAAAGGCACGGATCACGCGCACGCCGCTTAAGTTTTCACGGGTGCGTCGCAGCACCTGATCCAGACGGTCCTGCACCCTGCGATACAGGGGAAGCGTGGCATAAATGATCCCGAAAACGATCACAAAGAGGATCGGGATCACGACCACAAACACGCACGCCGCCTGCGCGTTGACCATAAATGCCATGATCATGGCTCCAAATACGATAAAAGGGGAACGCAGCAGCAAGCGAAGTGCCATATTTACGCCATTCTGCAACTGATTCACATCACTTGTCAGCCGATTCATCAGTGCAGAAGTTCCCTGGGTATCCAGTTCTGTATAGGATAACTTCTGGATATGTGCAAACAGAGCGCGGCGCAGTTTCGCAGCAAATCCAACAGCCGCCTTTGCCGCAAAATACTGGGCGCACAGGGCGCAGGTCAATCCTACGGCTGCCAGCAGGATGAGCACCCCGCACATCTGATAAATGTACGTTTTATCTCCATATCGGATTCCCTTGTTGATAATGGATGCCACCACCAGCGGCACCAAGAGGTCAAACATCGCCTCCAGCATCTTGAACAGAGGGGCGATGACCGATTCTTTCTTATAGTCCTTTAAAAAACCCAGTAATTTTCTCATAAATCGTTCTCCGTCGTTCTTACATTTTTATATACAAATTCGGATAAAGCGCTGTCAGCGCCTCCAAAAAAGACGCAACCGCCTCCAGCGGATTCTTTACTTTCTGTCTGCTGTTATAATTCATCTGATACAGAAACGAAGGAGCCTCTTTGTCCGGCACAAAGATCACCGCCCCGCCAAAGGTTTCTATGAGTTTTGGAATCTGCAAGGGTTCTACCGGCGCCTGTCCATAAAGAACAAAACGAAGGGTATCTCCTTTTTGCGTCACCTCTGTCACATAGGTTTGATGTGCGCGGGCTTTCAGTCTCGCGATCGCCAGCAGATTCTGTACGCTTTTGGGCGGTTCGCCGAAACGGTCGATCAACTCATCCAACATCTCATCGCTCTCGGCATTGGTCTCTACACCAGCGATCCGCTTGTATATATCCAGTTTCTGGTATTCATTTGAAATGTACGAGGGTGGAATATATGCATCTGCCTCAATATCCAGAGTCGTCTCAAACTGTGCCTGGGTCAGTTCTCCCTTTTCCTCTTTCACTGCCTCATTGAGCATCTTGCAGTAAAGATCATAACCGACCGCCTCCATGTGTCCATGCTGCTGTGCCCCCAGCAGATTGCCGGCTCCGCGGATCTCCAGATCCCGCATGGCGATCTTGAAGCCGCTGCCCAGATCTGTAAATTCCCGAATCGCAGCCAGTCGTTTCTCTG
>CAMBUC010000146.1 GCA_945871045.1 uncultured bacterium | reverse complement strand
CGGATTCGTAGGTAAGGCTGGCCATTATCGGCAGGTCACACACTTCGCGGATCGCGATCAATGCTGCACGGGTCTCCTGCAGGCTCATCATCGTTTCTACCACAAACAGATCCACACCTGCATCTGCCAATACCCGCGCCTGTTCCTTGTACACGTCAACCAGCGTCTCAAAAGGGAGATCTCCGATGGGTGCCAGCTGTTTTCCGGTCATTGTAAGATCACCTGCAACCAAAGCGCTGCCGCCTGCCACCGCTTCCTTTGAAAGTGCCACAAGCGACCGGTTCATCTCCTCTAAACGATCGGAAAGACCATACTCCTCCAATTTGATCCGGCTGGCCGTAAAGGTCGGTGCATATACGATATCTGTTCCTGCCTTCACATATTCTTTCTGAAGGTCAACAAGCGCCTTTGGATGCTCTAAGATCCATTTCTCCGGGCATACCCCGGTGGGCATACCCGCCTTCTGTAAGTTCGTGCCGGTGGCGCCGTCGAGAACAACCACCCGGCTTTCTATCCATTTGCGAAATTCTTCTCTTGTCATGTTTTTTCACATATCATCCAAATCTCTGATCCAAATATCTTAGGCGGTCATTGAATGTTCCTTTCTCCCGGTTAATACGGAGGTATTATACACTACGGGATGACTTCCGTCAAAAGATTTTTCATCCTTGCAGCAACCAATCAGCTATATCGTGAACCTCAATTCCTTCATAGCTATATTTCGGATGCCTGGTTCGGGCAATGATCATTTTGGGGTATGCATCTCGAATTTGAAGTAGCGGAGAACATTCTCTCTCAAAGGTTTCCTGTCCCGAGATGTTATCGCTCACCTGAATGTAAATTTTCTCGCTTCCTCTCTGAGCAACAAAGTCAATTTCTTTTTGATATAGTTTTCCAACATAGACATCGTATCCACGACGAATGAGTTCAATGCAGACGATGTTCTCATAGACTCTTCCATAATCCATATTTCTGCTGCCAAGTATTGCATATCGAATACCGGTATCACACAAATAGAACTTCTCAGAACTTTCAAGATATTTTTTACCACGAATGTCATATCGCTTAATATCATAAAACACGAAAGCATTGCACAAATACTTGATGTACTTGCCAATGGTTACATGATTGGTGGGGGTCTCATTTGCTGTCAGCATCTGACTAACCTTATTAGGAGAAGTCAGATTACTAATGTTGTCCATAAGGAACTCGCTCAGACGCTGCAAGACCCAAGTATCCGGCAGAGCGTATTTTTGCACCAGATCTCTTGTGACAATCGTTTCATAGACTTCCTTGATATAGTTGGTCCTGTCTTCCTCTGTTCTGTAAGCGTAAGAACCTGCCAGACCGCCCTTCATAGAATAATCATCAAAGAGTTTATCCTTATCTGTGACATCATCGTAATACCGGCAATATTCCCGGAAACTAAAAGGAAACACATGGATTTCAATATAGCGACCAGTGAAAAGAGTCGCCAAATCCGCACTCAGTAAAAAGGCATTGGAACCAGTTACATAGATGTCGTACTTTCCTTTCGAATAAAGGCTGTTGATTGCCAACTCAAATTTCGGACACATCTGGACTTCATCAACAAAAAGATAGTTTATTTTTCCGAACTGATAATGTTCCTCCACATAGGAGTGCAGCGCATGATATTCCTTTATTTCCTCATACGCCAAATCCATAAAATCAATGAAGAACAAGAGATGGCTTTCAAAAACATAAATATTTTTATTTTATGAAACAGTATGCTCCGATACGATTGCTCTTTCGCCAGGTAACGTCGTTATACATACTCCAACTGGTGCAAACCCCTATGAATTACAATGACTATTTAAAATTTTTTTGAAGTAGAAAAAAGGCACACAGAATCATCTGTGTGCCTATAATCCATATGTTTTCTTCCAGATTGTCAAGTATGAACGCTTCTATTCCATCCATTCTTCAATGACACAGGTATGGTGCTTCTGATCTTTGCCATCTGTGTCATAGTTAATTCCAACCAAAAGAATCTTATCACCATATCCTGACAAGGCTCCCTGATATCTCTTTTCCTTAATCTGCCGAATGGCGGTATCTGCGGACTGATTGTACTTAAGTTCCACTACCATCGCCGGTCTCCACCCCGCATTGTCTCTTGGTCTGAATATAAAGTCTGCGTACCCCTTGCCAGCCGGGTGCTCACGAATTATGTCATAATATGCCGGGGCAGTAAAGTACGCCATGGTGAGAACACAACTTAAGGAATTCTCATCATTGTAGTTTAAGACCGATGTGTAGGTTTCATGTGCCAGTTCAACCAGTTCTGCCACTCTGTCCGCGTTGCCATCAATGGTCTCATCTAACAATTCATCACAAGTGGAGATTGCCTTTGCGATCTCCTTCCATTCTCCCGTTTGTAACGCAGCCTCAAATGCAGTGGCAACCTCATAGTTTGGAATAAACGTACTCTTTCTGTCTGCATCATATCCAAGATATCCCAAATGGATCAGTGCTGTTAATGCATCATCTTTTGATGCCACTGTGAAAAAATCATTCTGAAAGGTATTCGTATTAACCCTTACTTTGCCTCCTGCAAGCATAGTCATAACATCGTCTTTTAATCCTGCATAATTCATGGTAATAAATGTGTTAATGGATGCAAAGGATGATGTATTTTTCCAGTAGGAATCAAATTTATGTCTATCCATAGCCATTGACACAGAATTAGGATTATACATATGAACATCATCAATCAGATATCCGTTATACCAGGCTTTCGTTGATTCAAAATCCATATCATATTCCCTGCAGAGAGTTCTCACTTCCCCTTCTGTAAATCCATAGTACTCTGTGATGGGATAAGAATCCAGCATGGTGTATTCCCTGAAATTGTTAAGAGCCGATTCGTCCTGAATCTTCTTAATTGGCAGAATTCCTGTAATATATGCCAATGCCAGAAAAGATTTTGATTCTTCTGACTTAAACAGGGAATGAAGGAACTGCAGATATTTATGAACTAATTCTTTATCATTGCTGTTTCTGATGACACAATCCCATTCATCAATAATAATAACGAAGGGATTATTTGTCTTTTGATAAATTTTCATTAACACATAACTGATATTGTCCTGATAATCAAGTTCATCTCCAAAAGATTTTTTAAAATCTTTATAAATATATTCAACAATTTTCTCCACAATATTGTCCTTATAGAAGTCCCAAAATGAGGATATATCAAGATGAATCACATTGTACTGATTCATATACTTACGGTAATCAGCACTTTCTGCAATTTTGGTGTCATCAAACAGTTTTGAGGAGTCGCACCCACGACTATAATAGGCATCAATCATTCCCGCTGCATGAGACTTTCCAAAACGTCTGGCATGACTTAAAGCAATACAGTTTTCTTCTGTAGATAATCGTTGGTTCAAATATTCTATTAAACCTGTTTTATCAATAAAGATCCGGCTATTTCTTGCTCTCTGATAACTTTCGTTCCTTGGGTTAAAATACACTCCCATGTCCGTCACCTCGCTCTGCTGATTTCAAAACACCTACTTCTCAGATTTATTATATTTTGAAGTATCCGGAATGTCAATTTCTTTGCCAGATTTAACCGCGAAAAGAAGCCGGGTGGACAGTACGTGTCCACCCGGTGTGATAAAATTCTCAAACAGGTTATCCTCTTTCGTGACAAAGGGCGCTCTTCGTGGCAATGGGCGATGGGCGTGGCAGAAGAAACGTCCCTACACAATGATCGTCATCTTGATCGTCTTTTTTGTGCCGTTCTTTAAGGTGACGGTTGCCTTGATCGTAGCGGTTCCGGCGTTCACTGCTGTGATCGTTCCCTTCTTGCTGACCGTTACGACGGATTGCTTGGATGTGGCATAGGTAATGCTCTTTACATTGTCCATATCCAACTTGGCAGAGAACTTGAAGGTAGTTTTCTTGCCTTCGGAAAGGTTCTTGCTGCTCTTGGCAGGTTTCACTGTTGCAACGATCTCTTTTGTGATCGCCTTGGATTCCTTTGCCGTGACAAGTTCGTAAGTCGCCTTTTTCGTCATGTTGACCGTAACGGTTCCAGCCTTTGTGACCTTGTACTCCTTGGCGTTCACCATCGTGTATGTTCCGGTCTTTGTATCCAGTTTGTAAATATACAGTTTCTCGTTCGGAACGAGTTCTTCGGCATTCGCCTGTACCTTGTACTTCGTATTTCCTTCACGATCCTTTACCGTCATTGTCACACGCACCTTCGTGTCTGCTCCGGCAGCCTCGGTGATCTGTCCGAGCACCTTACCGCTCAGCGATACCTTTGAACTGTCGCTGGTCTTGGTGATGCTCGCCTTGGCAGAAGTGACGTTTCCGTCTCCGTCAGTCTTTACAGTAACGGTGGCAGTTGTATCCTTTGCGATATTGTCAATGGCAGTCTTCTCAGTCACGCCGGTGACGTTTCCGTTCGCATCGGTCTTTGTGGTAGTAGTAACTTCCACTTCCTTGCCTGCTGCATTTGTCTGGGTCGCCTGTACCTTTTCCGTTGTGGAGCCGTCCGTTGCTACCGTGGTAGTTGTGGTGACGGTATTGCCGTTGGCGTCCGTCTCGGTCTTGGTGGTCGTGGTAGAACCGTCCTTGTTCGTGGTGGTTGTGGTATTGTCTGAATCAGCGGGCTTATCTCCAGCCCCGCCTGCTGCTCCGCCGGATGATCCGCCAGAACTGCTGCCGATATCGGAAGAACCGCTGGAACTGCTTCCACCACCAGATGGCTTTGTTGTGATCGTCAAAGTTCCTTTTGTAAATGCAATCGTATAGTTATCTCCTGGCGGAACTGTCAGACCACTGATCAGTATCTCATAGGTTCCGGTCTTTGTGTTGTCCGGCTCCTGTGCATATGACATCGTTGCCGTACCACCCAGAGCATCGGTTCCACATAAGCCCGTGACGGTATAGTCCGTTCCGGCTTTCGGGTTCGTCAGATCCGGAACCGTATCGCCGACATAGATATTCTTATTTTTAGCCGCTACTGTGATCTGTGCTTCGGTGATCTCAAAGCTGTAACTTGCTGTTCCCTCATAGGCATCAGATATAATAGTAAATGTAGCCCAATAGTTTCCTGCATTTGTGGGAGCATCCTGCAACGGAACTTGTTCGATCATATCTTCGGTATGATACTTCACTTCATAATAAGCTACCGTAGTTTCACCGGTTACGGTTACATTCTCCTCGGTCTTCCATACCGGTGTGCCTGTATAAGTATAGGCTTCTGAGTTATATACACGGTTGCCACAGGTCACGCCGGAAAGAGTTACCGGTGTCTTGTCTGTGGTCTGAACCGTTAGGGTTACTGTAGAAATATCGTAGTTGCTGTTTGTAAATGTGATTTGTACGGTGGCTGTCTTGCCTGCACTATCTACACTTGCGATATGCAGTGTCAGTTTGCCGTCTGTAATATCTGAATTTACCGGATCAGTATTCAACACTCCGTTGTCATTTGTCACCGCACCAACTGCATAGGTTGTCTCTCCGGTCACGCTCTCCGGCAACAGTTTACTCAAATCATAGGTAATATCCTTCGCCTGATTCTTTTTCACAAGCAGAGTCTGATCGGTTCCTGTCAAGGATTTCTTGCTGATCGTAAAGTTTGTTGTTGCTGTTCCGGTAAAGTTGCCTGTTCCGGTCACGGTCAACGTATAATTATCGGCATTTGTTCCGGTATTGCCGCTTACAGTATAGGTCACAGGCAAATTGTTACAGGTCACACTTGATACTGTCTGTGTCTGCTCTGCACCGGTG
>CAMBUC010000145.1 GCA_945871045.1 uncultured bacterium | reverse complement strand
AACCGCAGGATAACTGCCCTTTATCTTCTCACTGCTTCTACCCTCGCTCCAATCACCCAGCAAAGCAACCAGTTCTTCCTCGATCCCATTTGCCTGACCTTCTACATCCACTGCGTGGATCAAAAACTCATCTGCATATTCTGATAAGCGATCGAGCAGTTCCGGTGTCACATACTCCTTTGTCAGTTTCTGCCAACGGTCCGTCACGACTACATATCCATCCGTACATTTTTTACAGCTCAGATCCAGCACCAGATGCGCTCTTCCGACCGCCGCCTTTAATTGTTCCAAACGGTCAAACCGGATCTCTCCACCGGAAAAAACATAGGAAGTCACGATCACATGGCTGGCACCGGCACGAATGAATTCAGCCGCATTTTCCGCAGTCACTCCTCCGCCCACCTGTAGCCCATTCGGATATTCCAAAAGGGCGGCAAATGCCTGCGCCTTCGTTGCCTCATAATACTCCGAGTCTCTGGCATTCAGCAGGATCACATGGCCGCCGCACAGCCTGTGTTCCTTATAAAGTTTTGCGAAATCTGCTGCCGAGCGCTCCGAAACAAAATTTTCCTGTGCATGGTCACCTTCATCCCGCAGGCTTTTTCCCACGATCTGTTTCACTTTTCCATTATGAATATCGATACAGGGCCGAAATTCCATTGCTTCACCTCATTTATAAGATCTGCACCGATTCCTTGTCAACCTTTCTTTGAACAACGATCTCGATGCGTTTCTAAATTTATCTTAAAGAGTGTAGCACAATTTCACGAAAAACAAAATATTTCCTTCTTAATTTTTTATATTATTAAGTTTTGTACCTCCATTGACATTATTTTTTATTTTTTGTATCATAGGGTAAATAAAAACCGAAGTACATTACAAAAACAGAAAGCGAGGATAAAACAATGGGTTCAATTATTGGTGAAGGCATTACTTTTGATGATGTGCTGTTAGTTCCGCAGTATTCGGAAGTAACTCCTGACATGATCACTCTTACCACAAAGTTGACAAACACCATTACATTAAACATTCCCATGATGAGTGCCGCTATGGATACGGTTACCGAGCACCGCATGGCAATTGCAATGGCACGTCAGGGAGGAATCGGAATCATCCATAAAAACATGTCGATTGAAGCACAAGCAGAAGAAGTAGACAAAGTAAAACGTTCAGAAAACGGTGTCATCACCGATCCATTCTCTTTATCAGAGGAGCATACCTTACAGGATGCCGATGATCTCATGGCAAAGTTCCGCATTTCCGGTGTCCCCATCACAAGAGACGGAAAACTGGTAGGTATCATCACAAACCGTGATCTGAAGTTCGAGACAGACTTCACAAAAAAGATCAAGGAGAGCATGACTTCCGAAAATCTGATCACTGCACGGGAAGGCATTACTCTTGAGGAAGCAAAACAGATCCTCGCGAAAGCAAGAAAAGAAAAACTCCCCATCGTTGATGCAGACAACAACTTAAAGGGTCTCATCACGATCAAAGATATTGAAAAGCAGATCAAATATCCCCTCAGTGCAAAGGACGCACAGGGACGTCTGCTCTGCGGTGCAGGTGTGGGAATCACCGGCAACATGATGGATCGTGTAGATGCATTAGTAAATGCTCACGTAGATGTCATCGTTGTAGATTCTGCTCACGGACATTCAAAGAACATTATCGAGGCGGTAAAGAAGATTAAAGCAAAATATCCTGATCTTCAGGTGATCGCCGGAAACATCGCCACCGGTGAGGCGACAAAAGCACTCATCGAAGCAGGCGCTGACGCCGTAAAGGTCGGTATCGGACCCGGTTCGATCTGTACGACCCGTGTCGTTGCAGGTATCGGTGTTCCTCAGGTTTCTGCCATCATGGATTGTTATGCAGTTGCAAAAGAGTACAATATCCCCATCATCGCTGACGGCGGTATCAAGTACTCCGGAGATATGACAAAGGCACTGGCAGCCGGCGCTAACGTATGTATGATGGGCAGCCTGTTTGCAGGCTGTGACGAAGCCCCCGGTACGTTCGAGTTATATCAGGGAAGAAAATACAAAGTATACCGCGGCATGGGAAGTATCGCCGCTATGGAGAACGGCTCTAAGGATCGTTACTTCCAGGAAAATGCAAGAAAACTCGTTCCCGAAGGTGTCGAAGGACGTGTTGCATATAAGGGATCTTTGGAAGATACCGTATTCCAGATGGTCGGCGGTATCCGTTCCGGTATGGGTTACTGCGGATGCCCGACCATTTCAGAACTGCAGGAGAAAGGCAAATTCGTGAAGATTTCTGCTGCTGCCCTTCGTGAGAGCCATCCTCATGATATTCATATCACCAAGGAAGCTCCGAACTACGCCAGCGACAGCAACTAACTTACTTCTATCAAAGCCAAAAAATTCAGCCCCGGCTTTTCTTTTCAGAGAAAACCGGGGCTGTTTTGTGTTTATACCTGCTCCTGCAAAAAATGTCCGCATATTTTTTCTCCCGGATCTGTGCCAGCGCGCCATCCGCAGAAGCATCACATTTCAGTTCCACTTCCATTGCCCGTAGCTTCCATTTATTTTCTGCATATAATTGTAACAATTTTTTCCATAAAATAGGGATGCAGCCTGCACACAGGCCGCATCCCTCCCAGACACCTTTTGCAGGCTTTCCTCATGTTTTCTAAATGATATCGATCGCTTCCCTTACATTACTCACAGGCACCAGTCGGATACCATCTGTGCTTTGCAGTCCGTCCATGCAGACCCGCGGCAACATACAGGTGGTAAATCCCAGTTTTTTCGCCTCCGCGACGCGCTGGGAAGGCATGCTGACGGCACGCACCTCGCCGCTCAGTCCCACCTCTCCGAAACAGATCGTTTTTTCATCGATGGGTCGGTTTTTGAAACTGGAAACTATCGCCAGCACGATGCCCAGATCGATGGCAGGCTCGTTCATGCGGATGCCCCCGGCGATGTTGACGTAGGCATCGCACTCGGACATCTTCAGATTCAGACGCTTTTCCAGCACCGCCATCAACAGATTCACACGGTTGGCATCCGTGCCAGCTGCGGTACGCCTCGGAATACCAAAATTGGAATGACAGACAAGTGCCTGGATCTCCAAAAGGATCGGGCGTGTGCCCTCCATGGAACAGGCTACCACGGAGCCGGATGCGTTTTCCGGTTTACCGCTTAGCATATATTCCGAT
Organism: uncultured bacterium; assembly: GCA_945871045.1. Lineage (GTDB taxonomy): Bacteria > Bacillota > Clostridia > Lachnospirales > Lachnospiraceae > W0P33-017. The sequence continues at coordinate 2,632 of CAMBUC010000145.1, read as the reverse complement.
GGGTTTTCCACCTCACGAAGCCCGTCTCCGCGCATTTCAAACACACCGATCTCGTTTGTCGAGCCGAAACGGTTTTTCACACCGCGTAAGATACGATATGACGCATACCGGTCTCCCTCAAAGTAGAGCACCGTATCCACCATGTGTTCCAGCACACGGGGCCCGGCGACCACGCCTTCCTTCGTCACATGTCCGACGATAAACACCGTCACCCCGCTGCCCTTTGCGATCTGTAAGAGTGTTGCCGTGGATTCCCTCACCTGCGACACCGAACCGGGTGCAGAGGAGACATCCTCGTTATACATGGTCTGGATGGAATCGATCACTACGATCTGCGGTTTTTCCATGTCTATGGTCTGTCGGATGTCCTCCAGATTTGTCTCGCAGAGCAGCTTCAGATCACCGGTAAAGTTGCCGATGCGCTGCGCGCGGATCTTGATCTGCTGCAGCGATTCCTCTCCGGAAATATAGAGCACGGAAACATGCTGATCTGCCAGATTTTTGCACACCTGCAAAAGAAGCGTGGACTTTCCAATACCCGGATCTCCGCCTACTAAAACCATGGATCCCGGCACGATTCCGCCGCCCAGCACCCGGTCCAGTTCCGGCATACCGCTTGTCATCCGATGTTCCTTTCGCAGTTCGATCGCATCCAGTGTCTGCGGCTTTGCTTTTGACTCCACCTGTTTTTTCCCTGCTTTTGCTGCTGTCTTTTTGTCTACCAACTCTTCTACAAATGTATTCCACTCATGACAGCCCGGGCATTGCCCCATCCACTTGGAAGACTCATAACCACAGGACTGACAAAAATATACGGCCGCTTTTCCTTTTGCCATTCGTTCTCCTTTTTCATCTCTCTAGTTTTGAAAGAAAAAGCCCCTCAAAGTATCTTCTACTTGAAGGGCTCTGCTTTTATGCCTTTTTCACCTCAACTGCTACCGGCTCACCGTTTAACTCTACGCTGATAGTCAGTTTTCCGCCAAGGTTGGTGACCATCGTACCTGCTGCTACTCCTCCGATACTCACCTCATAAGAAGTTTCTTCCTCTAAGCCGAGGGTGATCTCTGCATCTTCCGGACCTTCTACCGAAAAACTTACCACGCCGTCACCTGAAGTCATATTTAAAACTGCTGTACCCGGTACAGATTCATATGCAAACATGTCATTCTTCTCGAGTTTTGTGATCTCACGAAAAGTTTTCACCTTAAATTTTGCTCCGGCATGCTCAAAATTATCAAGTTTTGCCTTTGCTCCTAATGTATAGTCTCCAAAACTAAGACTGCCGTCTGCCTCTGAACGGATCAATTCACTTACTACACTCATGTCTGTCCTCCTAAGTAATCCTGCGGCAGTGTTTGCATAGACAGCCGCCGCTTTAATGTAGTGTTTCCTCACATAGGTAGTGTCTTCTCCCTATGTCTTTTCGATAAACCCATTATAAATGAATCCTTGCCATTTGACTAGTTATTTTTTACCTCAAACACAAGTTCTTTTTTCTTGATACCCACTCGTACAGTATCGCCTTTTTTGGCTCTGCCGGCTAAGATCTCCTCTGCCAGCTGATCCTCGATTTTTGACTGGATCATTCTGCGAAGCGGGCGCGCACCATACTTTGGATCATAGGCTTTTTCTACGATATACGCTTTGACCGGTTCCGTGATCACAAGGTCGATATCCATCTGGCTCTTGCAGCGCTCTACAAGGGTCTTGGACAGGATCGTTACGATCTTCTTCATATCTTCTTTGTTGAGCATACGGAAGACAATGGTTTCATCGATTCGATTCAAAAACTCCGGTTTGAAAATGCGTGATACATCTTCCATCACAAGGGATTTCATGCGCTCATAATCCTGCTTTTCATTTTCTACAGATGCAAAACCCAGTTTCTTCGGTGCCACGATGGACTGGGCACCGGCATTGCTTGTCATGATGATGATCGTATTCTTAAAATCAACCCGGCGTCCCTGGGAATCCGTGATCCGCCCGTCATCCAACACCTGTAACAAAATATTAAACACATCGGGATGTGCTTTCTCGATCTCATCAAACAAGATGACAGAGTACGGATTGCGGCGTACTTTTTCACTTAACTGTCCGCCCTCGTCAAATCCAACATAACCCGGAGGGGAACCGATCATTTTTGAAACGCTGTGCTTTTCCATATATTCAGACATATCCACCCGGATCATCGCCTGCTCATTGCCAAAGATCGCTTCTGCGAGTGCTTTTGAGATCTCTGTTTTTCCGACTCCGGTTGGCCCTAAGAACAAGAAGGAACCGATCGGACGATTCGGGTCTTTTAATCCGACACGTCCTCTTCGAACGGCTCTTGCCACGGCTCCAACGGCTTCTTCCTGTCCGATCACACGCTTGTGAAGGATCTTTTCCAAACGGCGTAAACGATCCGCCTCGCCCTCTGTGAGACGCTTCATGGGGATCTTTGTCCACTTGGACACCACCTCTGCGATCTCTGCTTCTCCTACTACCGGAGTCTTGCGGTGCTTTTTACGCTCTAAGCGCTTTTTCTCTTTTTCATATTCCGCATCTGCTTTCGCACGTTCATCCATGCACCGGGAAGCCAGTTCCATATCTCCCTCTGCCATTGCATCCACAAAAGCCTGCTCCATCTGAC
>CAMBUC010000144.1 GCA_945871045.1 uncultured bacterium | reverse complement strand
TACTTAATCTGCTTGTAGCGTCCATCAGCGATTTGGATGCATCCGACAACCGCACCTCGTTTGAAATAAGATCCTGAAGACTTTGATTGACAGACCCTTCATCCATAACTGCTGCATCGCTTAAGGGTGCATTTGTAACTGACTCTTCTGCCTCATTGATGGCATCATAAACCACCTGAAAAGATTTCTTTCGTTTCAACATTTTAATACCTGCCTCCTATAGTACCTATTGCCCTCTTGTTTTTATTTCGATCAAAAGACCGGCGACCGTGGTTTTACGCGATTTCCACCAGTTTTTCAAACGCTTGCCTCACATTCCAAAAACAATCCCCCGGGTTCGCGTACAACTCGATCTTCAAATCTGTCATCAGGCCTTTTCGGATCTCTTCCATCTGAAACCAGTCGTATTTTGGATCTGCATAGGCACTGACATCCAATCCAGCCGCTAAACCGAAACGGATCTGACGCATCTGAATCGCCAGAAACTCTCTGTCGGCATACTTGGATACATCCAGTCCTGCCTGGGCACCTGCTTCGATCTCTGCGATCTGATCCAGCGTAAAACCATTATTTGATAGCTGTGCTCTTACATTTTTCATAGGGTTCTATTCTTCCACTAATTATTTGATGAATCTGACTCCTGCAATGATCTGATGGCATCTGTCACGGTCTGATACGCCTCCATGACCTGCTTCCACTGCTGCTGGCAAACCGCTTCATCCACCGGGACAGTCTCCCATTTACGCAAGGTCTCTGTCAGACCTTCTGTGGAATGACTTAAAACATCAAAACTCAGATTCTGGCTGACACCCTTTAAGGTATGAACTGCACGGAATGCATCCCCGTAGTTCTTCTCATTCATCGCTTTTTCTAAATTATCGTAACTGGTATCTGCCAGAAATTTAATGATCAGACGCTTGATTAAGTCATCTTTCATTAAACGGGACTTCACATCTTCATAACTGCCGCCAAATGTAGCATAGCATTCTTCTAACTGCATAAATTTAAACTCCTTTTTCGACCATAAGATAGACTTATCATACCATTTTTTGTCAGTATTTTCAATATCATGTCATTTTTTGTCCCGCTTCTGTTCTTCCAATGTTTTTTCCGTGCGGATGTAATATTCCAATAGATGGAGCACATAATCGGGGGCATTTCGCGTTCCACGCTCCCACTCTGTGACCGTACGGTAAGGAATTCCCATTTTCTCACAAAAGGCTTTACGGTTTAATCCGGTTTCTTCCCGCAGTTCAATGATCTTTGATCGGCAATCCATAGTTTCCATTCTCCTTTTTAGTTTTTTCATCCTGCCTGAAAAGGTCAAACTATCCCAACGCTACATCCAGGATCATCATCACACTGAATCCAACGGCAAAAAATACGGTGCCGATGTTGGAATGATCTCCCGCTGACATCTCAGGAATCAATTCTTCCACTACCACATAAATCATGGCTCCTGCTGCAAAACTTAACAGATAGGGCAGCGCCGGCACGATCACACCGGCAGCCATGATGGTAAGCAGCGCTCCGATGGGTTCCACGATCCCGGACATCACGCCTCCGAAAAACGCCCTTCCCTTTTTTACACCCTCAGCATGCAGGGGCATGGAAATGATCGCTCCCTCCGGAAAATTCTGGATGGCGATTCCGATCGCAAGTGCCAGCGCCCCCAGAAAGGTAATGCTCTCTTTTCCGGTGAGATAACCGGCATATACGACACCTACCGCCATACCCTCGGGAATATTATGTAATGCCACTGCCAGCACAAGCATTGTCGTCTTTTGTAGTTTTGTCTTAGGGCCTTCTGCCTGTTCGCTTCCGATATGTAAATGGGGGATCACACGATCCAGCACAAGCAAAAACAAAACACCCAGCCAAAAGCCGATCACTGCCGGCAGAAACGACCATTTTCCCATTTCTTCCGCCTGCTCCAGAGCCGGGATCAAAAGGCTCCAGACAGACGCCGCCACCATAACGCCTGCGGCAAATCCTGTCAGGATCCTCTGAAGCGTATCACTCATGGACCCTTTCATAAAAAACACACATGCCGCACCAAGGGCGGTTCCCAAAAACGGAATCATGATTCCCAATAATACTGTCGTTGTCATTGTCCACTCTCCTTTGAAATGCTCTCGATCTGAGGTACACCGCGCATGAGGATCTTCGGCGCACCATTGTTTTCGATGTAATCTTTGGTAATAATCACGCGTCCGATGTTGTCATCCTTGGGGATCTCATACATGATATCCAGCATAAATTCCTCGATGATCGCCCTCAATGCACGGGCACCCACTTCTTTTTCTTTCGCTCGTTTTGCAATTGCATAAAGCGCATCGGTTTCAAATTCCAGATCCACCTCGTCATAAGCAAGTAACTTCTTGTACTGCTTGATGATGGCATTCTTCGGCTCCGAGAGAATACGAACCAGCATATCCTCCGACAATGCATCCATCGAAAAGAGGATCGGCAGACGACCGATAAACTCCGGGATCATACCGAATTTGCGGATGTCTTCGACCGTTACATATTTCAGAAGATTCTCTTCCTTGTCATACTTATCCTTCAGATCCGCCTGAAATCCCATAGAAGAATTTTTATTCAGACGCTCTTTGATGATATCTTCCAGATCCGGAAAAGCCCCGCCACAGATAAAGAGGATATTCTTTGTATTGACCAGTTCCATGGGAACCATGGCATTCTTGCTGGATGCGCCTACAGGCACTTCCACCTCCGCACCCTCCAGCAATTTTAACATTCCCTGCTGAACGCTCTCACCGCTGACATCTCTTTGATGGGCATTTTTCTTTTTCGCGATCTTATCGATCTCGTCAATAAAGATAATTCCGTGCTCGGCACGCTCCACATCATTATCAGCTGCCGCAAGCAGTTTACTTACAACACTTTCGATATCATCACCGATATATCCGGCCTCCGTCAAAGAAGTGGCATCCGTGATGGCCAGCGGCACATCCAAAAGTTGTGCCAAAGTTTTTACAAGATATGTTTTTCCGCATCCGGTCGGACCCACCATGAGCATATTGGACTTTTCAATCTCGATCCCATCCTGATTACCGTTCTTTTCATCGTCAGAAAAGATCCGCTTATAATGGTTGTAAACAGCAACGGACATGACCTTTTTGGCATGCTCCTGTCCCACCACATAATCATCTAATGTGGCTTTGATCTTATGGGGTGCCGGAATCGAATGAATGTCCAGTACCGGATCCACCTTCTTTTCCTTTTTCGGTTTTTTCTTCTTTGTGCGCTGCATTCCAGGGATCATGCCGGCCAGATCAGCCAGATTGATCATGCTGATATTAGGAATGCTTCCAATATTTTCACCCTTCTTGTCATCTTCTTCCGGCTCTTCTTTTTCCACCTTGACGCTTCCACTCATATTCGGAAAACCCGCAAGACGAAATCCCAGATCGCCAAAAGGAAATCCCGCGCTTCCCATGCTGTCAAAGGTCTTTTGCATACAATCCTTACAGATACCGATCTGATTCTGGATATGGATCAATGCGCCGGTCTCGCTTTCCGGCCGGCGGCAGATATAACATCGTTCTTCCGGTGTTTCATTCCGGTGTTCCGAAGAGTCTTTCGGTTCTACCTGCGCATCCACAATTTCTTTAAATTCATTCTCGTCATAATTCGACATATACTTCTTCCTCCAAACAGTTCCTTTCAAAACTTCGATCAAAACTATTTTTGATCTGCCTGAATTCACACTCCCTCATAATCAAATGCCGGTATAAAACTCTCATCCGCTGCGCTGCCTTCCTGGATAAACGCATGTTCCACACCCAGTTCAATGGCATAGTCCACAAGTGCCTCATAATCTTTTTTGCGCACCCGCCTGTGGAGAAGCGGATGATCAGCCACCGCTTCTGGCGGTGTATACTGGCTCATCAGACTGATATAGATGTCATCCCCATATGTATCATATAAATATGCCACAATCTGCTTTGCATCGTCAAGTGCTCCCGGCAACAATAAATGCCGTACCACCATTCCGCCCGAAAGCATTGGTTCCTCTTCATTTTGCATCTGCATAAACTTCACCGGCCCAACCTGCCGGAACATTTCCTTTAAAGCAGATTTCGCCACATCGGGATAATCCGCTGCACCGGAATATTCTTTTGCACGGACTCCGTCCAGATATTTCAGATCCGGCAGATAGATACTGACCAGCCCCTCCAACCGGCGCAGTGCCTCCACCGTCACATAACTGCTTGTATTGTAGACAAAGGGCAGCGACAAACCGCGGCTTTTTGCATCACTGATCACCTCTGCGATCTGCGGGATAAAATGATCCGGCGTCACCAGATTGATATTGTTTGCTCCCTTTTCTTCCAGTTCAAAAAAAATATCCGCAAGACGCGAAAGGGTAACCTCTCTTCCCACATCCCCATGGGCAATGGGCTGATTCTGACAATACACACACCGCAACTGGCAACCGGTAAAAAATACTGCGCCGCTTCCATTTGATCCGCTGATGCAGGGTTCCTCCCAGAAATGAAGCGCCGCACGGGCCAGCCGTACCTTGGCCGACTCCCCGCAGGCACCATGCATACCTGATGTCCGATCTATGCCACACCTCCGGGGACAAAGTGTACAGGAGGACAAAGCATCCGTCATAGGCATCATTCCTTTTCCCCTTCATCCGGCTCATCGCCGGCAGCATCCGTTACTTCCTCTTTCAAAGGTCCATCTGCCGCGGTATCAGCCACATCCGCTTCCACCGTTTCCGTATCAGCTGCCTGTTTGAGACGCTCATGGGTGCCGTCGATCTCATCAATGAAATGTCCGATCTCCACCCATGCACGCTTGCACTCAGGTAATGTCAAAGGCGCCATCTGGAATACATGAAACATTCCCTCATAAATACTTAAGCGTACTTTTACGCCGGCTTCTTTCGCTTTCTGTGCAAGCAGCACCGAATCGGAAAGCAACATCTCATAGGAACCCACCTGAATGAGCATGGGCGGAAATCCTTCGTAATCGCCGAAAAGCGGCGACAAATACGGATTCGTCTCATCCGTACCGGCGGAATATTCACGATTGTAGATCATGGAATCTTCGGTTCCGCCGAACAGCGGATCATTCTCATAATTCTCCTGATAGGAGGGCCCGCTTGCCGTCATGTCCGTCCAGGGAGACATCGCAACGATGCCGCAGGGCAATTTTCTTCCATTTTCTTTTAAACAAAGGCATAACGCCAATGCCAGACCACCACCGGCAGAATCTCCTGCCACAATGATCTGATCCTCCCGGTAACCCTCCCGAAGCAGCCATTCATAGGCATCCAGCGCGTCGATGAGGGCTGCCGGAAATACATGCTCCGGCGCCACACGATAATCCGGTGTGAATACGCTGTATCGTTTTCCAACCTCGTTATAAAGCCCAGCAAAAGAACGGTAGGCATGGCGCATGCCGCCTATATATCCGCCGCCGTGGAGCTGAAGGATGACTTTTTCACGATTCGGTTCTTGAAACTCCAAAAACTCGGCCTGACAATTCGGAAGTTCTACAATCGTGTTTGTAAAACATTCCGGACACTTCCAATGACTGGCCGGCTCTACGATCTTTTTCCGGATCTCTCCGTTTTTAAACTTCTGTCCGATCAGGTTTTCTTTTGTCAGTGCGGCGATCGCCTGCCGCATCAGACGCCCCTGTCGGCTTACTTTATTGTCTGTCATATTCATAAAATCCTACACTATTTCTTTGGCGAGAAGCCACATCGAGATGGGGGCTGAATAGTTACATTTATTTTATATGAAATCTCCGCTTAAGTTCCGTTGTTGCCCGCTTTCCACCGATGATCACGGTTCCCAGAAACATA
>CAMBUC010000143.1 GCA_945871045.1 uncultured bacterium | reverse complement strand
ATTGACCATCACCGCGATAAAATAATTCATCTGCTTTTCATACGCATGATAGAACTCTTCAAAGGTTTCCATCTTCGTGACATCACCGGTCTGAAGGCCAACCTTTTCGCCGTTCTCATATCCATTGGAAAATACCATCTCCAGTGGACGGCACATATTAAAGAATGCTGCATCATGCCATCCGTCCGTCTTGCCTGCCTTCTGAGGTTCTACACAGCCGATGATATTATAAGTACGCGCATCCGCAAGGGACACACCGCGGCTCATCAAGGACGGAATGATCACTTCGTCATTGTAGAATGCCGGAAGTCCGATACCGGTACGGGCCAGACGGGCTGCCTTAATGATAAACGCATCCGGTGTCTTATTCCAAATACGGACAGACAGTGACGGCTGCGGTAACATGACATGCATACTTGCTTCCAGACACATAAAGGACAGATCATTTGTCACATCCAGACCTTCTTCATTCTGACCGCCGGCGATCAGGTTCTGAAACAGGCTGTAACCTGCAAAACCATCTGCACTTGCCGCATCACGGCATTTGTTCAGATCGTTCAACTTGATCCAGATGCAATCCAACAGTTCCTGCGCAAACTCACGGGTGATCGTTCCTTCCTCCAGATCCTTCTTAAAATAAGGATACATATACTGGTCGAAACGTCCCGGCGAAATGGAATGTCCGCTGGACTCTGTCTGTAAAAGTTCCTGAACAAACCAGAAAGACTGGCATGCCTCATAAAAACTCTCAGCAGGCTTTGCAGGAACCTTTGCACAGTTAGCCGCGATCACAAGAAGTTCTGCCTTTCTGGCAGGATCCGATTCTTTTTCTGCCTCCGCCTTCGCCAGTTCACTGTAACGCTTTGCGTATGTAATGGCTGCTTCGCAGCTGATTTTCGCTGCCGCAAGGAACGCATGTCTGGTAGCATAATCCGGTGCGCAAAGAGTCAGTTTTGCTAACTGTCCATCGATCTTTGCGATGATCCCTTCAAATCCAAGGTTCAGCACATCTTCATATTTCACAGTGAAATGTCCGATTCCGTTATAGAAATAGTTACCCGGGGTAAAGATATTGTGCTTCATAGCCATATGCGCCTGATCTGCCATCATGGCTGTGGCAAGTTCACTGGTGGTCTTTCCCTTCCAGTACTTATATGCTTCATGCAGGCGTTTCTTTGTGTCATCTGCTATATAAAACGGATCTGCCTCACGGGTCGCAACCGTATCATACTCTGCTTCCATCCACTCATAAGAATACTCCGGAAACATCTGGCATCCACGGGGTGCGATGGCATTACTTCCAACGATCAGTTCCAACGGCCGAATAACCATCGGCAGTTTCTCGCAGATCGCCTGAAAGGCCTTTGCCCGACGAAGGATGATCGGCTCATTTTCAGTCTCTTTGTAACTCTCTGTCACGATCTCTGCACGGTCCGCTTCGATAACCGGCATGTTTTGAAACAGATAGTCGATCAATTTATCAATTCTGGGAGATTTTGCTATCTCACCATCATAAAACTGTTTTGGCATAATGTTTTCCTCCACACAATTATTTTATCTGCACGTTCTAAAATACGTTTCTATTTCAGAGTATAACATAATGCAACAGAAAAAACCACATCTTTTTCTGTATTTTTGTTGTTTCTTCTGTTTTATTGTGGTTTTTCAATATTTATCCTTTTGTTTTATGTTCTCTATCATACTTAGAAATGAGCATTGTGCGAACCCACTGGGGATCATTACGATAATGATGCTGCACATAACTGGTATATTCCTGTCTTGTCATTTCCTGTATATTCTTCTTCTGGCTCATCACTGCTTCCTCTTTTCGTTAGAATTTTAATTTTGAATGAAATCCATGTGCCTCCTGGCTGCTGCGCTCCGCACTTAATTTTGAAAGTTCGCCGGAAGTTGTGTTTATCAGATCCGACTGTAAGGTCCGAAGCATCTCTTCGGCCTTCACCTCATCATAATCCTCTAAAAGGGTGATGATCTCTTCAGTCACATGATACACATAAGTACCAATATCATAATGCAGCAAATCATTTAATTTAGCGATGGCGTCTTTGCGCTTAAAGTTCGTCACATCATCCAACGCGCCGCTGATCCGACGGGATATCTCTGTTTCTGCAATGGGCAGTAAATTCCGTTTTTTCCCGCCGTTCAACCGGCTATCCATAAACTCCATGATACGTTCCATCATCTCGATGGCACTGGACACATTTTCCTGTTTCAGTTTTCCAAGTACATTGCGGATACGTCCGGACAATTCCTCATCAATCTGATAATTTAATACTTCTTCCGTCTTTACGATCGCCTGCTTGATATGCATCTCCTTCATATCCTTTAAGATACCAAGCAAACGCTGACTCAGTTCCTCCTCCGTCATCGGGAGAACTCCAAGCCGTTTGAATACCCGTTCAATACGCTCATGCAGATCTTCCGGGTTAAAGGGCTTTGTAATATAGTCCATAATGCCCAGTTTGGCACCATCGATAACGGTTGCCTTATCCTTTTTGGCCGTCAGAAAAATAACAGGAACCGTCACGCCATTCTCCTGAGAACGAATCTCCTTTAATGTCTCTATCCCATCCATAACCGGCATCTCCACATCCAAAAGGATCAGGTCCACCTGCTCCCGATACAGATATTGAATGGCTCTCCGGCCGGAAAGCATAGGTATCAATTCATATTTTGATTTCAATTCCTGCTCAAGGGTTGCAAGATTTACGGTATTATCGTCAATCGCAAGTATTCGCATCTTTTCCATGTTGAAGTCTCCTATGTCAGTACTATGATCATGCCTCGGTTAGTTGTTTAAAAAAGCGCGCAACAAATCCTCGGCATCCTCATCCCTATACATTTTAAGCCTATTTTGTACATCTTTCAAGCAATCTTTTGCAGTTTTTTCAACATTTTCTGACAAAAGATCTTTTACTTTTTCAGCGGCAGGCTTCGGCCGGAAATTTTCAATATCCGAGAGTATTTCAGCCATACGGCGGTGGGTCTCTTCTTCCGGCAACGTTTCTGCCTGTTCTTCTGTCTCTTCCTCTTCTTTCAAATAGCCCTTTGTCTTTAACACACGGGCAATCTCATGAAGCAGGAAATTGTATTCCGAAAGGAGTTCCGGCACACCCTGACGGATCCATTCGTAATCGCCTTCTTTGGCCGCAAACTCATGTTTTTTTGCCAGTTCTGAAAACTCTTTGGCTCCGATATTTGCAGCAGCGCTCTTTAAACCATGCACTTCGATCTCATAATTTTTGAAATCTTCCTCATAGAGCAGTTTTTCCACAAGTGCCTTTTTTTCCTCTCCATCCATGTAGAAGAGTTCCAAAAGTTCCAGATAACTGTCCAGACCTCCGGAATGAATCTCCAGCGCCGCGTCAAGATCTACACCTGACATAAATAGTTCTGCTTTGTCTGTTCTGAACACCTTTTCCGTTGTCTCCGGCAGTTCTTCTGCCGACAGACGACGGTTTTCCGGGATCCATTTACACAACAACTGATGCAGTTCATTTTTATCCAGCGGTTTTGCAATAAAATCCTGAAAGCCGTTGTGCAAAAACATATCCCGGGCATTGTTGTATGCATTTGCAGAAAGAGCGATGATAATCGGTGTTTTTCCATTTTCACCACATGTATGGCGGATATGGTCCGTCGCTTCAATGCCATCCATCTCGGGCATCATATGATCCATAAAGATCATGTCATAGGTATTGGCCTTTACAAGGTCGATGGCCTGCTGTCCGCTCTTTGCCTCATCCACCCGGAATTGATACGCAGCCATCGCGCCACCGGCGACTTTCAGATTGATCTTATTATCATCTACCAAAAGTACTCGATAATCCGGTACCACAAACGCACCATCCCTTGCTTCCGGCACGTCTAATTTGCGCCACGGATGCTGCTCGATGCTTCGGATGTCAACTACTTCCTGGGGGAAGCAGACCGTAAATACCGTTCCTTTTCCGGGCTCACTGGTCACCTCAACCGTACCATTCATTAAATCCACAAACCGTTTCGTGATAACAATTCCAAGCCCGATCCGCTCTAACGAGTGTTCCTTACTCTCCTCATCCATCAGACGGTACTGGTCAAATAGTTTTTCCGTTTCTTCCTTTGTCAAACCCGCTCCCGTGTCTTCAAACTGATATACCATGAGCACTTGTTTTTCATTGATCCATTTGTGGGTGACACTCATTTTCACATAACCGCGCTCTGTATGTTTCATGCCGAAATCCAGAAAATTACCGATCATCTGCCGGATGCGAAGGGTATCTCCAACTAAAACCGAAGGCAGTTTCGGCGAAATCTCCCTCTTCAACTGCAATCCTTTGGAAGACGCTTCGATCTTCGCCAGATGCATCGTTTCTTCCAGCAGTTGTTCGGTGGAATACTCTTCCTGCTCTAAGGCAAACTGACCGGAATCCAGTTTGGATAAACTCACGATATCATCGATGATGGCTAACAGATTCGTGGAAGCGTTCTTAATATCGCATGCAAAATCATAAACCTTTCTGCCGCGGCTTTCCTCAATGATCAGTTCTGACAGACCAACGATGGCATTCATCGGCGTTCGGATCTCATGGGACACATGGGAAAGAAAATCCGCTTTGATGTGATTCGCCTGTTTCAATTCGCTCGTTGCGCTTAATGCCTCCTGCTTCGCCTGTTCCGTGAGTTTTCGTCCTCTTTCGATCTCTGCAATATAACTGCATTCCATCGTACGGTCTGTAAAAATCAAAACATACCCACGAATCGACTGAAACGAATCTTTTACTTCCAGACGTTCTACCACATAGCGACGGGAGCCAACCTCGATCTCTTTCTTTTCGTACTCCTCCACCAATTCCTGCGGGACCGTGCGGAGAACTTTGATATGGTGGTCAATGAGGGTGGGCTCTAATTCCGGGAATACCTGCTTGGCAGCCTGATTGTAGGACTTCAGTTTTAAGGTTCCGTCCAAAACGATCACGCCTTCATGAAGACTGTCAAAGGCTACAACCATGGAAGCCGTCTGGGGATGAAATCCCTCCTGTCCCCAAAACCGGACTGCAAAGAAATCTACAATGAGCATTGCAAGAGGCGCAAAGATATCATAAGAAAACCGCCTCGTATGCAGGATAAATACCATTGCACAACCAAAAGATAAAAACAGCAGAACAACCGCCTGCATCGTCTGCTTCCGCAAACGGGCGATCCATTCGTTTCCTATATATGTAAGCACCATGACAAGTGCAAAAGCAAGCGGGATCAGTTCACAACCAACGATGATCAGCGGATATAATTCTCCCCTCTCATAGGACAACCGGCAACTTCCATTCACAAAGTCACAAGCCACATTTTTAAATACCAATGTATGGCGGTTGCTCGTCCAGGTGATCACTAATAGGATCACATCAAAAACAAAGGTATAAATTCCCATCCACTGGGGTACCTGACGTTTTGCGTAATAAATGAAAAACAGGCAGATAAAATACCCCATAAAAAGAAATGCCGCATATTCAATCTGCAACGCAAAAAACACTGCTGAGCAATCTTCCGCCATCAGTTCAAACAGATAACCGATATTTAAGATCAGAAGCATCACCAGAAATGATACGCCTGCCTTTTTCTCATTTGTGCTTTTCCCCCGGATCACCCGCACCAGAATGATCAATGTAAAAATGATCGCTGCCCACTGCAGCACAATTCCATAGTTCAATCGTTACTCCTCCCCTAAATACGCCAAAACTTGCACAAGTGCATCGTCCATTTTTCTCTTCGTTATACAAAAAATCCCCGAACCCGCTAATAAAGCGTTCCCGAGGATTTAATAAGAGCGATAGACGGGGCTCGAACCCGCGGTCTCGACCTTGGCAAGGTCGCGC